>CAIOHN010000001.1 GCA_903858105.1 uncultured Pseudomonadota bacterium
AAGCTTTGTCAGTGTGCGCAGCAACGACTCAATCAGCAAAACCGCCAGCCTGCTCGCCGCCAGCGACCATCCGATTATTTTGCCGGTAATCGACGAAAAAGGCCGCTTAGCCGGCGTCCTGACCCAAACCGATCTGCTCTCGGCGATTTATCAAAAGCAGGCGGCTGCAGCGGCCAAAGCGTAGCAAGTTTATGGGGATACGGAATTTTGGGGGGTAGCCACTTCGGCAAGTCGGCCATTGCCGACGTTCGCCTGCACTCCCGTCGAAGTCGGCAATGTCTCGGCTACCCACCATTCAGAAGCCAGATTTGGTGGTATTTTTTAAGCTAACAAACGGAAGATGAGCGCAGGTTTCGTGAGCGTGAAATATAGTTACGACGAACGTAGCGCTGGCGGTACTCTATAGTTTACTCAATACTCGGGGAACTGGGCTTTAAATTCGCCAATGTCTGCCAAAGCATTACCAATGCCCCGAAAAACAACATTGATGAAAAAGCTGCGGCGCCAAAAACCCAAGGTGCTAAAACAAGAACTTTGTCGGGCCTAAAGGATACTGCCAGTGCTGATAACGTCAAACACGCAAAACCTAGGTTATCAACAAATATGCGTACCAACATGCGGTGAAAGTGCCCACTGCGTTGCATGTTACGAACCAGGCGCGTATTGGCAATCGATGCCAGAATCGCCAGCACTGCCATCATAAAGCCAAGCATGGTAGCCGCTATCTGAGCTAACACCCCCATCGCGGTAGTAACACTTGCTAGCCCCGGATCAATTTTTGGTAGACCAGGCATATTGCTGAAATGCCAGTACCAAGCCAAGGTGGCGGAGATTAAAAATGCAGAAAGGGGGCTTGTCAGCCTAAGGAAGCCGTTCAACATCACCAAAGACCGCCTGCAATCTATCTCGTTGTTGAATGTAACACTCCATTATCGCCTGTAGCACCGCAGCTGGATGCGGATACCCATTATCCAATGTAACTTGAATATCTCCCTGTACAACCTCGGCAAGCAGATCAACCGGGCTTTCAATATCCTCAAACTTTGCTTTCAAGCCAACTGGCTCACCTAGTCTAAACAGGCCTTGCAGAAATGTTGCGACCCCCCCTCCCAGGTCGTCGCCTCTTGGTGCAGAGACTCGAAGTTTAATACGTCCCGCATTAACTCCACCTAAGCCAGATATAGTACGGCTGGTCCAGTCGTTTGGATTAGCATTGGCAACATTTCTGGGGCGCACAAACGCGACATCAAACCATTTCAGTTGATGCTCCTCTAGTCGATCCATTGCACCGGGCTGAATGATATCTTCCCGGATTGCGATCTGCCCATTTGGTAATAACCGATTCAGGTACTCAAAAAAACGGGTAATTGACCCGCCATCCCGATTCATTTGGAAGGCTAGTAATGACACCTGAGGGAAGAAGATCAGATAGCTTTTATCAACTACTTTGTCTCCTGGCAACAGTTGAATTCTTTGTTCTGTGTTCCCTCTGACGATGTGTGGAGCGTCAGGCCGGAGTTTTGCGAAACATCCCTCTATACGATCTGGCGTTGCAAAATAAATTTCACGCGCTTGGTGGTCATAGCCAGGAACCAAGCAAATTTGTGGAAGAGAATTGGTTGATGTAAGTGCGTTTGCAACCGCTGCAGCGCTAGCACGAATGTCCAAACGCTCTCCATCTCGATCATAAATAGCCAAGCGAAAAAAACGTACTCGATAGGTTTTAACCACAACACGCCCCGCCGTAATTTGTCGAATAGAAGCATCTTATTAGCATATTGCAACTATGCGCAATAGCCTGCGCGTGGGACGGGAATAAAATCAGAGGCAGGTTCTCTGACACGCCTCTGAATCTATTCATACTATGACGATAGTTTATGTCTACCACCCCCTGTTTACTGGCAGCAAAGGCCATCAAACTACTGATAACGTAGCGCCTCAATCGGGTCGAGCTGTGCTGCCTTGCGTGCCGGGTACCAGCCGAAAAAGATGCCGACGGTAGCTGCCACGGCAAAAGCAACCAGCGCCGCACTACCGGAAATGACCACCACCATGCCGGTAAAGGCATTGATGCCAAGCGCAATACCAAGACCAAGCAGCAGGCCGAGCAGGCATCCGGCAAAGGAAATCATCACCGCTTCGAGCAGGAACTGAGTCAGGATGTCTTTCTGGCGCGCGCCAATGGCCATGCGGATGCCGATTTCTCGCGTCCGTTCCGTCACCGAAACCAGCATGATATTCATGATGCCGATACCGCCGACCAGCAGTGAAATCGAGGCGATGGCACCGAGCAGGATGGACATCGTGCGTGTCGTCTCAGCTTCGGATTCGGCTGCCGCCGAGAG
>CAIOHN010000002.1 GCA_903858105.1 uncultured Pseudomonadota bacterium
ACTCGTCGAGCCAAAAATCGCATAAACTGCTACGGCTTTTTTCAAAAAATCAATCGCGTGGTTTAAAGGGCGCATACTGTCCAATTGCCGTAAATTAACCAGATCGATTGTTTCAAGTTTGACTTTAATCGCCCCCCCCAGTCCGTCTTCTCGCAGAAAACGACCGGTTTGCCCGCTCGCCAGTACCGCAGCCGAGTCTTCCTCAGCTATGCCTTCTAAACTGATCCGGTTGGGATTAACCACAGTTGCCAGCGCTAATTCGCGGTTAATCCAGCGGCCTGGGTGCAGATTGTCCGACATATCGACAATCAGGCCGCTAAACGGTGCGCGGATTAATAGTCTTTGCCGTAGTTCGATAAGTCCGGCCAAATGCGATGATTCCGCTGACCATTGTTGCAGGGCAACCCGCATGTCGGCTGAGGCTTCGCGGGTGGTGGTGGCTCGTTCCAGGCGCAAACTATGCAATGCCAGGCGTTTTTCGGCCAGGGTAATATCATCTTCCAGTTTGGGAGAGGTCAGCGCCAAGATAGGCGTGCCAGCATCGACCTGCTGGCCTGGCTTTACAAAAACATCAACAATTTGCGCTGCTTCAGGTGCAAACAGGGTAATGCGTTGTTCAGCTTCCAGGATGGCCGGAATCCTGACCGTGGTATGCCAAGGAATCAATAACATCAGCAGTAAAAGCACTATACATGCCGTCCAGGCTATTTTGCGTTTTGATCCCATCTGTTGGTAATTCATTTGTTTCCAGACGCTTAACTCATGGATGATCGGTTTTAAGATAAACCAGACTATCTCCACCAAAAATAACAATAAGCCCAGTAACTTAAAGAAAAAGTGGTAAACCACCAAAGCCAGTCCACTAAATACCACTAAGCGGTATAGCCACGAGCCATATGCATACAGTAGCATTTTATATTCTTTGGCCGCTGGCAAATGCTCGGGTTTGGGCTGTGAGAAGCCGAACAATAAATGCCGCATATGCCATTTTGCCAGCGCAAACGCGCGCTGCTGTAAATTATCGATACCCCACAAATCTGCCAAAATATAGTAACCGTCAAAGCGCATAAACGGACTTAAATTGACGGATAAGGTGATTAACCAGGTGGTGGTGGCTAAAATAAAAGCGGCGCTTCTTAATGAGCCTTCGGGTAAAAAACTCCAGGCGAGGGTGGCGATAATGGCTAGTGCCAATTCGACTATAACCCCGGCTGCGCCAATCGCCACCCGTTGTCGACGCGATTTTAAGCGCCAGGCATCGGTGACATCGGTGTAAGGAATAGGCATTAACATCATGCAGGCGATGCCCAGCGTCGGTACCCGGCAGCCAAAGCGCACGGCCGTATACGCATGTCCCAACTCATGCAGGGATTTGGAAAACACGATTGCCAGGGCATAAAACAGCGCACCATCCCAGGCAAAGAAATGTAAAAACGTGCTTAAGAAAACATCCCATTGTCTGGACACCAGATACAAACCCAGCGCTCCAGCCAACAACAGGGCATACAATATATTGATGTTGAAACACCACTGAAAAAACGGCAGGGTCACGCGCAAGAACCGATCCGGCTTTAACAGCGGGATTCTGAAAAACAGATAAGAATGCAGTAGACGGATATACCAAGCTTTGCGACCGGCTCTGAACTGCTGTAAATAAATCCCGTGGTTTTGGTCTTTAGGGCTGACGGTTAGATTGTTGGCATACAGAAAACTTATCAAATCCTGCACATCGCGCTCTGTGACGGTACAACTGGTCTCCTGATTAACTGCATCGATCAGGTTTTGCCCGGCGCCGACATGCCAGCGCGACAGCAACTGAAACGCCAGCCAGCCTATCCTAAAATAGCGACCTTGCGCAGGGTCGTAAATAGTCCAACTGGGCGAGTTGTCGGCAGATACCGGCCCGGGGCTTAATTGCAGATCGTCTCGCAATACAGGCAGATCAGCTAGCGTCTCGCTCACCTCAATAGCCTATGAATTGACGGGCTGCGGATAGTGGGCGTCTAAATAAAAAATACAACAAAGGTACGCGTTCGCCGTATATTTTGGCCGTGCCTTGCCAGCCTATCCGCAGTCGCTCGGTTTGGCTTTGTTCGTTAAAATCGGCATCAATTTTATAAGCCAGTACCTCGGCGCTGATGGGTTCTGCTTGATACGATGCTTGAGTGATGGTCGCCGACTTGGGCGATAAGGGGTCGGCATCAAAAAATGCAGTGACTTCCGCGCCTTTTTTTAAGCTAATCGCGTCTTTTATGGGTAGATTAATCCGCAGCGCCATGCGTTTAGGGTCGGCAATTTCCATGATCTTTTCGCCGGTTTTAACCGGTTTGCCAATCCAGTCGGACTTATCCCGAAAAATCGCGATACCCGCTTGACCGGCTTTGGTGTTGACCCGCGCCAAGGTGTCACGCGCATAATCGCGTTCGGCAGTGGCCAGATCGACTTTGGCTTTTAGTAAAGCCACATCAGCCTTGGATTTATCATCCATAAACGCACCCTGCATGGCCCTGAGATGTTCGGCTTGGGCCACCGCCAGAGATTTCTCTGCGATTAGATAATCATTGCGCAACACGGTGTCTTCATAGCGTAGCAATAATTGCTCAGGTTCGACGCTTTGGTTGGGTTCGATGGCAATATCAGCGATAACACCATCTAATGGTGCGCTAACTACGCTAGGCTGTAGCGGCACAATCTCCACCGGTGCCAATGCGGATAGGCGTACCGGAATCAAAAAGCCGAGCATTAACAAAGCGGCGGCGTAACGCCAGGCTTGCTTGCCAATCAGCGGTTTTTTGACAGGCTTATTTAAGGCTTGCCAGGCATGCGCGTAGGTGGCTGCCAAGCGTTCCAATAATGCTAACTCATTGCTATTCCAAAGCGTTTCTCTGGATAGCCATAATCCACCTATGGTTTTGCCCGACGCGGTGCGCAACGGCGACCAGGCTACATAAGGTAACGAAAATTCCGGCCAGGACGCTGCCAGTTCGGAGGTAAATGTCGATGCCTTAAGCTGTTGCGGTGGCAAGTCTGGATTGGCTTTTTGCAGTTCTTTGAGCACATTTTCCAGCCATTGCAGCATGGGTGTATTGCGGTCTATTGTGGCGATGCTGGAGATGGCTTTTACGCGCATGCCCTTCGTGCCGCTCTCGACTAATACCGCTTGGCGGTAATTAAGCAGTTTTCGGGTTTCATTGACCACAAAAAACGGAAAAGCATCAAGTTCATCAATTTGCCTGGCCGCTGCTTCCAACTGCAGCAGGGTGAGTAAAGCGCTAGCTTCGGCGCTTGGCGGAGTGTCAGAATGGGTGCTGTGGCTCATGATGGCTTGGGTGTGATGCGCTAGCGTATTTCAGACTGTTTGGTGTTGTTGAGTTGACATGGCGAACTTGGCAGTTTCTAAAAAAATCTATTTATTATTAATGGTTTAGCAGTATCGGTGTTGAGGTTTAAACTCTTATCGAATCAGTAATCTGTTAAGGTTTTGCTGTGCTCTTGGACGAGTTGAGTTTAACCCATTTGCGTCTCGATGCAAGGGTTAAGGCGCTAACATGCTGAATATGCTGTTATTAAATACTTTGTTGCCAGCGGCGATAAAGCAAACTCAATATCAGGCCGCATTGAATAGCGGCGAAAAGTAATGCGCCAATGGCGGAATCTGCCCATAACGGAAAAAATAAAGCAGCAACGCCTGTCATGCCGATGGCACTAAATAGACCCGGCAAAATCCCGTAAAGCAGTGCCGCGGATAACAGACTTAAGCTAAAAGCCCGTTGCGGATTTTTGCCGTAACAAAAAAACAGATACACGGCGCAATCGCGTAACACCAACAAGGCGACGGCCAGCGGATAGGCATGCAGAGATATATTCAGCCAGGCGAATTGTTGTTGATGGAAGCTTAGAAAAATCGCAAACGGCAGACTTAAGCTAAAACTTAAGGCACTGAGCGGCATTTCTTCGCCGACGCGTCGCCAGTTGGCTTGCTGCCAATAAGCCATCAGGCGTTTAATGCGCAGTGGATCGTGACGCTCCACAATAACGCCAACGTAGGTCAGCAAAATGCAAACCCCGAACGCCGCCAAGGAAAACGCATAGCTGGAGTTGGGAATAAAGCCGCCTAAATAGACCATCAAAAACAGACTAAATCCCAGCCAGGCCCAGGGCAAATTTCGTAAGCCAAGGTCTTGCGCCAGCAAGCGATAATTACTCATGATGCACCAGAATAAGGCGCAAAACAGGCTGATTTGGTGCAAATATTGTTGGTTGACGGCGATGTTGTACCAATATCGATGCTGGGTAAACTCCGCCAAATAACCCGACATACTCGATATGTCGGCCAACTGCGGCGCCACAATAACAAAGCCCAGCAAAGCCAGGCCCAGGATAGAGCCGGTTTTGTATTGACCACGTTGCACAGCCAGCAAACCCAGGGTTAAGCCAGCACTTTGCACCAACAAGGACGTGCCAAGCGCGTAAAAATACAATAAGGGCAGGGCAGCCGGATTGTCCGTCGCCAGCGAATACACCAGCAAGCACATCGCGGCGCAATACCAGACCATACTGGTGCTACCAAATAGCTTGCCCACGGTCATTTGCCAGGGGCTTAGCGCCGACAGGCGCTGGGTGTCCCAGGTGCGATCCCGATATTCCTCGACGATGCTATCCGCGGTTTGACGGGTGCCCCACAGCAGGTTGATCAACATAAACAGCGTCAAGCTGGCTTGTGCAGTCAAGTTGCCCAACTGGTAGCCGTCCAGGAAATAAGTCAAGGTAAACACCGCGCCCAGCACCGTCGGTGCGCCTATCATGCGGGCTGGCGAGCATTCTAAAATCAGCTGGCGTTGCAGTTCGGGATTTAGATTCATGGCTGTTGGCGGATGGTTTGCAAATAAGTGTCTTGCAGATTGTTGGCGACCGGGGCGAACTCGCTAACCGGCAAATCCAAGGCGATCAGGGCTTTTAGCAGTTGGTGTTGCGGGCTGATGTTTTCATCGATCTGCAGCAAGGCCAGGCGATTTTGCTCGCAGCTGATGACGCTGATGCCTGCTATGGATTGTAATATTGCGGGCAGATTTTCCACGGCGGCAGCCAACACCAGTTTATAAGGCTGGGTTTGCGCGGGGGCATTAACGGCGACTTGTTCAACGATGCGCCCCTGGCGCAGCACTAGCATATCGCTGCAATAGGCTTCCAGTTCTGCCAGGATATGCGACGATACCAGCAGCGTCATGCCCTGGTTTCGCAAACTGATAAATAATTCAGCCAGTTCGTGACGCGCTTCAGGGTCTAGGCCCGATGCCGGTTCGTCCAGAAACACCACCGGCGGCTTATGGATAATCGCCTGGGCAATGGCGACCCGTTGCCGCAAACCGCGGGATAGCTCGGCCGGGCTGTGTTCCAGTCGATCCTGAATATGCAGGCGCTGGCTGACATCGGCGATAGCTGCGGCACAGTCAGGCTCGGCGATGCCTTGGGCGCGGGCGACGTAATGCAGGCATTGCCTGACGCTCAGCCTTTGATACAGTCCGAAAAAATCCGATAAATAACCGATGATGCGATGACATTCGCGCGGTTGCTCGATCACATCTATTCCTGCGATGACGATACTGCCGCTAACCGGTTGATCCAACGCCGCCATGCAACGGAGCAAGGTGGTTTTGCCCGCGCCGTTGGGACCGACCAGCGCGGTGATGCTACCGGCGGCTATTTTAAACGATACTGCGTCCAGGGCGCGCAGGCCAGGATATTCAAAAATCAGCTTGTCGACAGTGATCATCAGAGTTTGCTATGCGAGTTAGGGAAAGCCATAAATTGCCTAGTGCCGATCATAATCCTTTTTTATCAGAAGGGTGTCGAAAATCGGTAATGCTTGGCCGGTAAAATAGTTGGGTATGGAATTTGCTGGTTAAATTGGGCAGTCTGATGGCTGATAGCAATCAAACCAGCCTTTTAACCGCTGAATAACACGCGGTGCGCGCTCGGCTCGCCGGGCTAGTCGCCTGTGCTAACGCGCTGAAACTGTGTATGATTGCTTATCCTTTTTTAAACCAAATAGCAGGAGATATGAATGCATAACGTCACGTTGATTAAAGGTGATGGTATCGGCCCTTCGATCATGGACGCCGCTGTGGCGGTGATTAATGCATCGGGCGCAAAAATTAGCTGGCATGAGGCTGACGCCGGCATGTCGGCCTATGAAAGAACCGGTACACCGCTGCCGGATGCCACCATGGAATCTATTGCCCAAACCCGGGTAGCCTTCAAAGGCCCGTTGACCACTATGGTGGGCGAAGGTTTTAGAAGTATCAACGTAGAACTGCGCAAACAATACGATCTGTACGCCAACGTCCGTCCGGCAAAAAGCTGGAATGGGGTAAAAACCCGCTATGAAGATGTCGATATTGTCATCGTGCGTGAAAACACTGAAGGTTTGTATGTGGGCCTGGAGCATTATTTAACCCCGGCCAAAGATATTGCCGAGAGTTTGGCGGTGGTCACCAAAGCCGGTTCCGAGCGTATCGTCGAATATGCCTTTAAATATGCCATCGACAACAACCGCAAAAAAGTCACGGTTTGTCATAAAGCCAATATTTTGAAGTATACCCAGGGTTTGTTTCTCAGAACCGCTCGGGAAGTGGCGGCGCGCTATCCGCAAATCGAATTCGACGAAAAAATCGTCGATGCCGCCTGTATGCACATGGTGATGAAACCGGAACAGTTTGATGTGGTCGTAACGACTAATATGTTTGGCGATATTTTGTCTGATTTAACCGCTGGATTGGTCGGTGGCTTGGGTTTGATTCCCGGCGCCAATATCGGTATCGATGCCGCTTTGTTTGAGGCAGTACACGGTAGTGCGCCAGACATCACCGGCAAAAACATTGCCAATCCTACCGCCGTAATGATGGCGGGCGTGATGATGTTGAACCATCTGGGCGAGCACGAAGCGGCTATCCGCATGCAAAATGCCATCGAAAAAGTGGTTAACGAGGGCGTTTATGTCACGCCTGATCTCAACCCTAACAGCACCTGCGGTACCAAAGAAATGGGGCAGGCCATCGTTGACGCAATGAAGTAATCCGGTTGGAGGAGGCGATCATGAGTGCACAACCCCAGTTTCAGCAAGCCGTTTTGTCGATAGACGACTATCTGGCGGGCGAATTGCTGAGCGATAGCAAGCATGAGTATTTGGATGGCCAGATTGTTGCCATGTCTGGGGCCAGTCGTAATCACGAGCGGATTGCGCTAAATGTTGTGCGCGCTTTGGGTAATCATTTGGTTGGCAAGCCTTGTGAGCCGTTCTCCTCGGATTTAAAAATCAAAGTCGGCAAGTATTTTTTTTACCCTGATGCTATGGTGGTTTGCGAGGATACCTCGATCCACGAGTATTACGCCGAAACCCCAGTACTAATTGTCGAAGTGTTGTCAAAATCCACTCGTCGCCGCGACGAAACTCTCAAACGCCGCCTGTATCAGACTATTCCAAGCCTACAGGAATAC
>CAIOHN010000003.1 GCA_903858105.1 uncultured Pseudomonadota bacterium
ATTGTGGATAAATTTAACGAGGCGACGGAAGCGTCAGTTCTTGTGTAGAAAAATGGGGACAGCGCCATTCAGCTGGAGTATGAACAGGGCTCTATCTTAAACTGAGTAATAATTTGTCTGGACAGTGGGGTCCACTTTACTAAGGCTTCAAACAAGTGAATTATGAGATAAGGAAAATGAGTGAATTTTTCGATAAAAAGCCAAAAGAACTGATAGACATTGAAGGCGTTATTAACGATTTAGCGCAGGACTTTTCCCATCCGCTAAATAACAACAGACATCCCTACCATCGCGATTGCGTTCAGGCATTTAATGATTTGATCGCTTACGCCGACAGTATCCGGCAAAATTGGGCTTCTTATTAAGCGCGTATTCTTGATGAAAACCCAAACCGTCATATTGCTTTCAGCGCTGTTTGCAGTCATTACTGGTTGTACCTCAGTCAGCAGCACTGCCAAGCCAGAAGCAAAAGCGGTTGTGCCTGAGCATTTGCTACAAACCAGTATGTTATCCAATGCCGAGCAATGCGATATCGACTGCAAAACAGCGGGCGGCTTGAAAAAGAAGATTTGCAAATACAAGTGCCAGGACAAACTCAAAAAGGCGCAGCGCATCTCCAAGGCTCCCTAGTTTTAACAGCGGAAACCTTCCAATCTATCAGCCAGCCTTGCGTTTGATTGCACAGAGCTTTTGCTGCCCGCACCAAACCCCAAAAATGAAAACCTACTCGATACGCCCTTTAGATGCCACGTCTGCCGGATTAGCCGATGCAGTCAATTTACTGTGTTCAAACTGTCCCAGCGAATCCGAACGCTACGACGAAAGTCGTTTACAGACAGAGATATGTCCGACAGAGACGCAGCCTTTTTATAGAATATTTTTTGGTGCCTATGATGTTGACGGCACTTTGATCGGCGTCGGTGGCGTTAAAGCCGCCGATTGGGCATCGGATACGCATATTCTTTACATGATGGCGGTGGATAAAAATCATCGCGGCAAAGGTGTGGGTTCTGATCTGGAACGGGTCAGGATAGAGTGGGTAATGGATAACTTTACTCACGGACGCTGCCTGGTCAGCACCCGCCATAAAAAGCGTTTTGAGCGCTGGCATTTCAAAACAGTCAGCGAAGTAAATAACCGGTATTTAATGGCCTTGGAGTTTTAGAAAAGCACAGCTCTGGCTATCGATGCAATTAGCCATTGTTGGTTTGGCCCAAAAGCCAGCAGATGTTAATATTCTTGGCGCGGCTAAGCATAAATTTATGCCGCGCTCATCCCGGCGTCATGCAGATGAATATAGGCAGCAGGCATTAGATGGCAAAAACCATAAGTTGGCACCGCATCACACTCTCGCGTCAGGAATACGAATCCGGCGAAATAGCCGTACTGATGGGCGCATTTAGGGCCGCGTATGTGGCACGAAACGGCCCACAGGGTATGGCGATGTTTGGCTGCTGGGGGACGGATGAAACCAGCTACCTGATTTACACCACCCCGGCATCGGTGCGGCATATTATCCCCTTATTAGACGCATATTCAGCCAAACAAACCGATAAACCTAATCCTGCCAGTTTGTCTTTGATTTATGGCGACGAATCGGGGCTGTCATCCTTTGACAGCGGATTCGAGGCTTGATGGCGGCGTTTGCCAGACGGACTTTCCAAATTTCGGATAAAAAGGCATTAAATCCCAGTGAGTACCCTCAACCAACTGCACGCCGATATTGAATCACGCGTACAAGCCATACTTGTCGGTCAACCCGACTGGCTATGCCGCGAGGGTTGCGACGGTTGTTGTCGTCGGCTTGCCGAGATACCGACCATCACAAAGCAGGAATGGAAACTGCTGCAAGCGGGCTTGGCTGCATTGCCGCCAGCGCAGTTACAGGACATCGGTCAGCAGATTGTCGCGCTGGCCGACCAAACAGCACGCCCATATGTTTGCCCAATGTTAGATCAGGCGAAAGGTGCCTGTCAGGTTTATGCTCACCGCCCGGTGGCTTGCCGCAGCTATGGTTTTTTTGTCCAGCGCGAGTTGGGGCTTTACTGCAAAGACATCGAATCGCGTGTGGCGGAGGGCCGGTTGAGCGAGGTGGTATGGGGCAACCATGACGCTATTGATCGGCGTCTGGGTAATTTAGGCGAATCCCGCCCATTGACTGAGTGGTTTGCGCAATGGCAGGGGGATTATTAATTGCTGTTGCAATACGTTTATCCCCCGACTTTCCAGAGACTTACTTAGTTGCGTCGGTGACGCATTTTTTAGTAAAGCTATTTTTAGCGGCTCCCTTCAACTTCTTCTCGGCGGATTTAGCGTCGCAATCCGCTTTAGCAGCGCTGATCCTGGCGTCTTTCTCGCATTTTTTCAGAAAGCTATTTTTGGCCGCACCAGCCAATTTCTTCTCGCTTGCTCTGGTGTCGCAACTTTCGTCGGCTGCATAGCAGACTTGGCTGACAAGCAATAATGCCGTCATGGCAAAAACGATTTTTTTCATCGGGGTATCCCTCAAGAATGTTGGGTTAGGTGTCGCCTTATAGTAGATTGTTTTCTGCTGAAATCAATAGTTTGCTGCCTTGTCCATAAATTCGACAGTCACTAATGGGTTTCATGTAAAGCAAACGAGCTTATAATCAGCCTATCTAATCTTCCTATGAGACTTGCCCATGAAAACAGTCAATGTCAGTGGATTAAAAAATAACCCTAGCGAAGCGTTACGGATGGCGAATGAAGACATGGTCTTGGTCATGAATCGCAACCAGCCCGATGCCGTGATGATGGGGCTAAAATCCGCCAAAATAATTGGTATGCCGGGGGTGCGCAAAGCGTTGGCAACCGCCTTGTTTAAAGATGGTAATTTGTCCCTAGCCCGTTCCGCAACTCTGGCCGACATGTCGCTAGCCAGTTTCATGGCCCACGTTTCTCGTTTAGGCATTCCGGTCATCGATCAAACCGCCGAGGAAGTGCTGCAGGATCTAGATACCTTAGAGCAGTGGTTGCAACAGCCTTCATAAACTATGGCGAGCGTCGTTGTCATAGACGCCAGTCCCTTGATTGAGCAGGCGTTGGTGGGTGACTTGCACTGGTTACCCGAGTTGTTCGGCCAAGTGTACTTACCCGAATCAGTAAAACAGGAGGTTTTGCCAGGCAAAGACGCGCCCGGAGAACCCGCTATTGCGCATGCAATTGCCGAAGACTGGGTAATGGTATGGCCTCATCCCATATCGGCAGAGCTAGATATTGATCTGGATGCCGGTGAAACAGAGTGCATCAATATTGGCTTAACTGATCCCGATCAGGTCTTGTTGATCATGGATGAACGTGCAGGTAGGGCTGTAGCTCAAGAAAAAGGGCTTAAGGTGGCCGGAACCGCCGCCATTCTCGGACTAGCCAAAAAACAAGGCTTGATTCCTTCCGCGCGGGCGATTTTTGAAGTGCTGCATGGCTCCGATTTTCGGATTTCGGCGGCTGTAATCAATCAGGTATTGGTCAGCGTGAATGAGTCGTAATGCAGGCAGTAGATTCGCCGTTGGCAGGTTAAGCCCTTAAGCTATCAGCACCCACCCGCCAAATATATACGGGTGGGTGCTTAGGTCATTAAAGCAAATTACCGACCATGATGGCTGTGATCATCATGCTCATCGTGGTCGCGACCACAACGCGCCAATGCGTTGGCATTGTCAGCATTAATCGACGCATCGCGTGCTGCGACGCCGGTGTCTGCAAAGTCGGTAAACAGGCCATCGATGCCTAAATCAAAGTAATAGGTCATTTCTGCTTTAGGATCGGTAAAGCCGTAGCCGCTGGCGTCGTTGCGGAAAGTCCAGGTGTGCACCAGTAAACCTTTGTCGTGCGCCATTTCCAAGACGCCAGTGCTGCCTTCAACCCGACGGTCGTTAATGGTGATTTTGCCATCGCCATTGCGGTCTACGCCATCAGCCACGGTTTTAACCAGATACGGTTTCCAGGGGCCGATAGCATCAGCATAGGATTTAACAAAATCCAGACCATCATTGGTCAGCAAATCAGCAAAGCTGCGTAGATCGCCTTTTACCACTAAGTCGTAGGGTTGTTTGTAAGGCGCCACCAAAGACATGGAGCCATCGGCATTCACATCATCGGCATCGACTAACTGCACAAGTTTGATCCGGGTTTTTTTACTGAGGTATTGTAGATTGCTGACTTCAAAAGACTGGATGAACACGGGCGCGCAGGCGCTGTTACCGTACTCTTTATGCAGTTTTTTCAGTAATTTGTTTTCAAAGACGTTTTTACCAAACAAAGGCTGGTCGTTAGCGTCTTTTAGTGTGGCGTGATAGGTCGAATGTTTGATTTCTGGATAAATACCGATGCGGCGACCGCTGGTTTGGCTTTGTTTTTTTGCCAGATCTATCACTTCATGCAAGGTTGGAATTTCAAATTGGCCGTCATAGGCTTTATCGCGACCGCGGGTTTGAATAGCGCGCAGGGTTTTGATTTCTTTCAAAGTAAAGTCGCTGGCAAACCAGTCGGTTACCGGAAAGCCATCCACCATGCGTGTGGTTTTGCGGTCAGCAAATTCTGGGTGGCTGGCCACGTCAGTGGTGCCGCCTATCATCGGTTCGTGACGGGCGATCATGTGGCCGTCTTTGGTCAAGACTAAATCAGGCTCGATAAAGTCAGCGCCCAACTCGATAGCGTAGGCATAGCCTTCCAGGGTGTGCTCAGGGCGATAGCCGGAAGCGCCACGATGACCGATCACAATAGGGCTAAGGCTTTTGTGCGCGTGATGATCGCTGTGCGGCTGCGCATTGGCGCTGTTTTGCATACCCAAAGATGCCAGCATGGCAACGGTTAGTAAAGTCGGTTTAAATAGGTTTGGCACGGTAGTTTCCTTATTTTTGTTTGGCATAGGCTGGTAAAGTTGCCGGGTGCCATACAGCAACCCGGCAGTAGGTTGTTAATCGCGGTCGTGACCGTGATCGTGATCGTGATCGCGCTCACTTTCCGCGGCTAAGGTTTTGCTGAAAATGACTGCGCCAGCGATGTCTTTAAAGTCAACTGTCATCGCCCGGCTTTTCTTGTCGATATTCACTTCGCCGAAGAATTGCAAGCCTGCGTATGGCGACAGATTCACCTGGCCTGCGGGTGGGGCTTTAGAAAATACGACTTGTGGGCCAAAGGTGCCGTCGGTGCTGTTTGGGCCGAATGAACCAGCATTTAACGGGCCGGCTACAAATTCCCAGAATGGGGCAAAGTCTTTGGATGCAGCCTTGGCAGGATCGTAATAATGCGCCGCTGCATAATGCACCGCTGCATAATGCACATCGGCCGTCAGCCAGACCAGGTTGTTGATATGCTCGTGCTTGATAAAGCTCAGCAAACGGGCTACTTCCAGTTCCCGACCGGCGGCTGGGCCATTGTTGCCGTTGGCTACCGCTTCCCAGCGGGCTTGACCTTGGCTGTTATTGCCATCGCCGATATTCAAACCGATCGGCATGTC
>CAIOHN010000004.1 GCA_903858105.1 uncultured Pseudomonadota bacterium
GTGTGCGATTGCGGTCTTCGTCGAAAGCCACGTCCAGCACCCAATGCAGATTATTCTCGTTAGACCATTGAGCGCGGACGGCGTTGGCCAAGCACAACTGGTCATTGGCTTTCAGACTGGAAATAAAATGTTAACGCTCCATAAGCCCCATCTTTAATCAAAAGCGAAGTCGGGCGAGACTACCAGGCAATCAACTAAGAGGAGATTGTCATGACAGAACAGGTATCCAGTATGCGTTTAACGGTAGCGCAGCAGCGTTGGAAGGCGCATTTGCAGCATCAAGCAATGGGATGGACTCCTCCTACCTAACGGCATCGACGTGCCAGAGGGGTAGACTAAGCGACCCAACAAACGGAGGAGGAGTCCGAGATGAATATTAAACGCATGGGTATTGATTTGGCAAAACAGGTGTTTCAAATTCACGGCGTCGACAGCCACGAACACCCCGTGCTGCGCAAAAAGCTAAAACGAGAACAAATGCTACCATTTTTCCAAAATTTGCCACCCTGCCTAATTGGCATCGAAGCCTGTAGTAGCGCCCATTATTGGGCACGAACGCTGCAGACTTTGGGTCATACTGTAAAACTCATCGCGCCACAATTCGTTAAACCTTACGTCAAAGCCAATAAAAACGACGCCAACGATGCCGAAGCCATCTGTGAAGCCCTCTCGCGACCCACGATGCGATTCGTAGCGGTTAAAACCGTCGCTCAACAAGACATGCAGGCCACCCATCGGGTTCGCAGCCAGCTGGTGAGTCAGCGTACCGAAAAAGTCAACCAAATCAGAGGACTATTAGCAGAATACGGTCTTGTCGTCGGCTTGCGCGTCGAAACCTTGCGTAAAGCACTACCCGCCCTGCTGGAAAATACTGATAACGCATTAAGCGGTCAATTCTGCGCTCTGCTGAGCGGTTTGCGAGAGGACCTGCAAGGCCTGGACGAGCGCATCAAAGACATGGATAAACACATCAAACAACAGGCGGACAGTCATCCTGATGCTAAACGCTTGCAGCAAATTCCCGGGATTGGTCCCATTACCGCCACCGCCCTGGTCAGCAGTGTTGGCAACGGTAAGCAATTTAAGCGTGGCCGCGACATGGCAGCCTGGTTGGGCTTAACGCCCCGACAACATAGCAGTGGCGGCAAAGATCGGCTGCTGGGCATCAGCAAGCGCGGTGACGTTTACTTACGCACGCTGCTGATACATGGCGCTCGCGCTGTTTTCAAAGTGGCCGCCAACAAAGATGATCCACGCAGTCGCTGGTTACAAAGCCTGAGCGAGCGGCGCCACAAAAACATCGCTGTTGTGGCGTTGGCCAACAAAAATGCCCGCATCGTCTGGGCTTTATTGACCAAGCAGACCGATTATCAGCCCGTTGAGGTGGCTGGCACTTGAATCGACCGTGACATGACAGCAAGCTGTCACGTCCCAGTCGATTGAGATGAAAGAGCAATCCAACCGATTGCAAAGCAAAACCCTGATGGCAACCGGTCGAACCGGCGCTTGTCAAACCTGATGAAACCGCTGTGCCCCTGAGCACGTTAGGGCGATAAGGAACAAGCGCGCGAATAGCCCATTATGGCCTGGGCACCAAGCCCACTAAAAGGCCGAATATACGTGTGCAGTCGTACCATCAACTTTCAGGGAAAATGCTTGTAAAACGGGAGGAGTCCATATACGGTTTCGCGGAGCGTAAGCGGAGCAAACCGCCAATCGACAGTGGAATACAGCACATCGTTGAAATACCCCCACCGGTCAGCA
>CAIOHN010000005.1 GCA_903858105.1 uncultured Pseudomonadota bacterium
ATGCCGCATCCATGCCGTTTTGCTTGCCGGCTGTTAAATCTTTTTGATTTTCTGCCGCAATCTCGGCGCTACCACTGGCAATGGCTTCAGCTATTTTCAATAAGGCATTATTCTTGCGACCACTATCAGCCTTGCTAATTTCCCGGCCGGCCAGTCTGGCTTGCTGCCCCAATTGCTGCATGTACTGTTTAACGTCCACAATAATCGACTCGAAGAATTGGAAAAGGCAGGCATTATAGCAAGTTAGGCCGCGTTACAACGAAAACGCCACGCGGCAAAGCCTAAATACGGTTTTGTACTTAGCCGCCATTGCCAAGTGATACGCCAACTCGTAGACTTCCAGAGCAAACGCGCAACGCTAATAAATTTTGATCAGGACAGCCGCATGAGTCAGTTATTTTCGCCGTTTTCGCTCGGTAATCTCAGCTTACAAAATCGCATCGTCATCGCGCCCATGTGTCAGTACTCTGCAGTTGACGGTGCCGCAACAGACTGGCATTTGCTGCATCTGGGTAATTTAGCCCTGTCTGGCGCCGGTTTGCTGATTATCGAAGCCACAGCCGTAGAACCGGAAGGCCGCATATCGCCCGCCGATCTTGGGCTTTGGTCGGACGCTACCGAAGCGGCACTGGGCAAGGTGTTGCAGGCAGTGCGCCAATACTCGGCCATGCCGATCGCCATTCAATTAGGCCACGCCGGACGCAAAGCCTCTACCGCTGCACCTTGGGATGGCGGCGGTTTGGTGGCTATAGAACACGGCGGCTGGCAGACCGTAGCGCCCTCGGCAATGGCTTTTATGCCCGACGATCCGGCACCGACCATGCTGGACGCGGCTGGTTTACAGCGCATCCAGCAAGCCTTCGTTTCGGCGGCGCAACGCGCTTATCGACTGGGTATCGACGCCATTGAAATACATGCTGCGCATGGCTATTTACTGCATCAATTCCTTTCGCCCTTATCCAATAGCCGCAGCGATAACTACGGCGGCTCACTGGAAAATAGGCTACGTTTTCCGTTGCAAGTGTTCCAGGCGATGCGCGACGCCGTGCCGGCCAGTATGCCGATTGGGATTCGGATTTCGGCAACCGACTGGGTCGAAGGCGGCTGGGATTTGGCGCAAAGCGTGATCTTTGGTAAAGCTTTGCGCGAACGCGGCTGCGCGTTTATACATGTTTCCAGCGGCGGACTGTCACCCAAACAGCAAATCCCGCTGGGCCCTAACTATCAGGTGCCGCTGGCAGCAGCCATCCGCGCAGAAACCGGCTTGCCTACCATAGCGGTTGGTTTGATAACCGAAGCCGAAGATGCGGAAGCTATCGTCGCCGAAGGTCATGCCGATATGGTCGGCCTGGCGCGCGGTATACTCTACGACCCACGCTGGCCCTGGCATGCCGCAGCCAAATTGGGCGCGCAAGTGTCCGCACCGCCGCAATATTGGCGCTGCCAGCCGCGCGAGCACAAAACCTTATTTGGCGATATTCACTTTCGGCAGCGTTGATTGCCAACTCCCGCCTGTAAAGGCAGTAAACTAGCAGATTACGCCGCTTAGCCGGTCGAATTTCAAGAATGGACACTCATGCTTTTTTTTGGTTATTCAAATCCGGCATTTATAAAGTTATTGACCTATCGCGTCTTGATCGTACTGTCTTACCAGATGATTGCGATGGTGGTCGGTTGGCACATTTACGAATTAACCCATGACCCGCTTGCCTTGGGCTTGATCGGACTGGCAGAAGTTATTCCCTACTTTTGTTGTGCGCTGTTTGCTGGTTACGCCGTCGATCATTATTCCCGACGACTGTTCGCCTTGCTGGCCAGTTTACTGATTTTGCTTAACGCACTGACGCTAGTCGGGGTTGCCGCTGGCCTGATAACAGGCGATCCGGCACTGTATATTTACGGCTCCGTTGCCTGTTCGGGTATAGCGCGCGCGTTTATCGGCCCATCCTATAGCGCCATGTTTGCCTTGATATTGCCGCGCGAACACTACGCCCGCGCAGCCGGTCTTGGCAGCTCCGTACTCCAGTTCGCGCTGGTCGCCGGCCCGGCTATGGGCGGCATTCTGGTGGGCTGGGCAGGTAAAACGGCAGCCTATGGCGTGTCGGCCACCTTCTGTTTGTTGGCGATTTTGGCCTTGCTGTCACTACGCATTAAACAACCCCCAGCCGCCGAAAGTGCGCCGATTTTTACCAGCATCGCCGAAGGCTTACGCTTTGTGTTCAGCAACCAGATTATTCTGGGTGCGCAAACTTTGGATATGTTTGCCGTGTTATTTGGTGGTGCAGTGGCAATGTTGCCAGCTTTTATTCACGATGTATTTCATTACGGGCCGGAAGGCTTGGGGATATTACGCGCGGCACCGGCCATTGGCGCGATCATCACCGGACTGATCCTGACGCATCGCCCGATTAATTTGCATGCCGGGCGCTGGTTGCTGGCCGCCGTAGCCGGATTTGGTTTGTGTATGATTGGCTTTGCGCTGTCGATAAACTTCTGGGTCGCCGGTGCAATATTGGTGCTATCGGGAGTCTGCGACGGGGTATCAGTGGTGATGCGCACCACCATCATGCAGTTGGCCACCCCGGATAATATGCGCGGCCGGGTTGCTGCCATCAACGGTATCTTTATCGGCTCGTCAAACGAATTGGGCGCCTTTGAATCCGGTATTGCCGCACGCTTGTTAGGCTTGGTGCCTTCGGTGCTATTTGGCGGCGGCATGACCTTGCTGGTAGTCGCCGCTACCTGCAAACTTGCGCCTAAATTGCGCAAGTTGCAACTTGATCAACTCAAATAAAGTCTTAAGAGTCGCTAGGATCTTTTCGCCGCCACACAAACACGCCCGCGCCCACTGCCGCGACCACCAAAACCAACATTAAAATCGGATGCTGGTAAAACGTCTCAAAAAATGCGCCTGTGCCTTGTGATGTGGCTCTGTAATATGGCCCCATAAACCCCTCCGCCGTGATCGGACTAAATTATCGATGTAAAACCCCGGGTTCAAAACCGGACTAAAGAGATAACTTACCGCGAGAATTTAGCTTGTCCAGTCGATCATCACGCCAGCTTTTTAATGCCGACAAACTTGTTATTGGCGGTCAGTTCCATTTCAAAATAGCCCTGAATCCCGGTTCTGGTGAGATAGCTTTGAATATTGCTGGCCGGAAACACGATGCGCCGACCATCGTCGGCTATCGTCACCACCGTTTTGGCGATGCCTTGATAAACGGCCAGGTATTGATCGTAGCCAAGATTGAGTTTAAAGCGGATTAATTGATTGGACATGGCAAGCGTTGTGCCGGTAAAACCGGCACAACGAAACAACGATTAGCGGTTGTTTTGCAAGGCGGCGATGCGTTCTTCCAGAGGCGGATGGCTCATGAACAAACGTTGCACACCGCCGCCGTTGATACCAAATGCCGCCAATTCACCTGGCAATTGCGCAGGTTCATGCGAACGTTGCAGCGCTTGCAAGGCATTGATCATTTTTTGCCGACCGGCCAGATTGGCACCGCCGGCATCGGCTCTAAACTCGCGATAACGCGAGAACCACATTACTATCATCGAAGCCAAAATCGACAAGGCGATTTGCGCCACCATTTGCGTGATGTAATAGGCCGGGCCGTAACCGCGTTCGGTTTTGAATACCACCCGATCAACCACATGGCCGATGATCGTGGCAAAGAAATAGACAAAGGTATTCACCACGCCTTGCATCAAGGCCATGGTAATCATGTCGCCATTGGCCACGTGACTGATCTCGTGACCAACCACTGCTTCCAC
>CAIOHN010000006.1 GCA_903858105.1 uncultured Pseudomonadota bacterium
CGCAGCGTGCACGCAGCAATAATCAAACTCAATGCCTTGGCCGATGCGGTTCGGACCGCCGCCCAATATCATGATTTTTTTCTTATTGCTGGGGGCGGCTTCGCACTCTTCTTCGTAGCTGGAATACATGTAAGCGGTGTTGGTCGCAAACTCGGCCGCACAGGTGTCGACGCGCTTGTAAACCGGACGCACTTGCAGGGCTTGGCGATAGGCGCGCACGGCGTGCTGATCGGTATTGAGCAAGCTGGCTAAACGCCTATCAGAGAAACCGCTGCGTTTTAATTTCAGCATGGCGGCTTTATCCAGATCGGCGATCTGCTTGCCTTTTAAGGCTTGCTCGCGGTCTATCAAATCTTTAATTTGCACCAAGAACCAATGGTCTATTTTGGAGATGGCGTACACCTCGTCCACGCTCATGCCCAACCTAAAGGCATCGGCCACGTACCAAATGCGTTCGGGCCCAGGCACACCCATTTCCTTGGTGATCAAGTCTAAGTCGGTGGTTTTTTCATCCAAACCGTCCACGCCCACTTCCAAACCGCGCAAGGCTTTTTGGAAGGACTCTTGGAAAGTGCGGCCTATGGCCATCACTTCGCCTACCGATTTCATTTGCGTGGTTAAACGCGAATCGGCTTGCGGGAATTTCTCAAAGGCAAACCTAGGTATCTTGGTCACCACGTAATCGATAGACGGCTCAAACGAAGCCGGCGTTGCACCACCGGTAATTTCGTTACGCAATTCGTCCAAGGTAAAGCCCACTGCCAATTTGGCGGCCACTTTGGCAATAGGGAAACCGGTGGCTTTAGAAGCCAAGGCCGATGAACGCGACACGCGTGGGTTCATTTCAATCACGATCATGCGCCCATCTACGGGGTTGATGGCAAACTGCACGTTAGAACCGCCGGTTTCCACACCAATTTCGCGCAGCACCGCCAAAGAGGCATCGCGCATGATTTGATATTCTTTATCGGTGAGGGTTTGTGCGGGCGCCACGGTGATAGAGTCGCCTGTATGCACACCCATGGCGTCCAAGTTTTCGATGGAGCAAATGATGATGCAATTGTCTTTGCAATCGCGCACCACCTCCATTTCAAATTCTTTCCAACCTAAAATCGATTCTTCGATCAGCAATTCGCTGGTGGGCGACAAATACAAGCCGCGCTCGCAAATCTCGATAAATTCTTCGCGGTTGTAGGCAATGCCGCCGCCGCTGCCGCCCATTGTAAACGAGGGCCTAATCACGGTGGGATAGCCCACTTCTTCCTGTGCCGCAAAAGCTTCTTCCATGCTGTGCGCCACTTTGGCTTTGGAGACCGCCAAGCCGATTCTTGCCATCGCATCATTGAACAATGCGCGATCCTCGGCCATGTTAATGGCTTCTTTGGTGGCACCGATCATTTCCACGCCGTATTTTTCCAATACGCCGTGTTTGTCCAACGCTAACGCGCAGTTCAACGCCGTCTGACCACCCATGGTTGGTAGCACCGCGTCGGGGCGTTCTTTTTCGATGATTTTTTCGACGGTTTGCCAATCGATAGGCTCGATGTAAATCGCATCGGCCATGTCTGGATCGGTCATGATGGTGGCCGGATTGGAGTTGACCAGAATCACCCGGTAACCCTCTTCGCGCAAGGCTTTACAAGCCTGGGTGCCTGAATAGTCGAATTCGCAAGCCTGACCGATGACGATCGGCCCGGCGCCCAGTAATAAAATCGATTTTATGTCGGTTCTTTTTGGCATATCACTCTATATAAAACTTAAGCGGAACGAGGCTGGTTCATCAAATCGATGAAATCGTCGAACAATGACTCGACATCATGTGGGCCGGGGCTGGCTTCCGGATGCCCTTGAAAACTGAAGGCAGGGCAATCGGTACGCGCTATGCCCTGCAAACTACCATCAAATAGCGAAATGTAGGTTGCCTTTAAATTGGCAGGCAAAGAGTCTGGACTGGCCGCAAAACCGTGATTTTGGCTGCTGATCATCACCCGTCCAGTCGCTAACTCCTGCACCGGATGATTGGCACCGTGATGGCCGAACTTCATTTTTTCGGTTTTGGCGCCACTGGCTAACGCCAGCAACTGATGCCCCAAACAAATGCCGAACACCGGCACTTTTTTGGCCAAGATGGTTTTGATCGCCTCGATAGCATAAGTGCAAGGCTCCGGGTCGCCGGGGCCGTTGGACAAAAATACGCCGTCCGGATTCATCGCCAACACTGTTTCGGCGGGCGTAGTAGCCGGCACGACGGTGACGCGGCAACCGCGATTGGCTAGCAAGCGTAAAATATTGCGTTTAATTCCAAAATCGTAAGCCACTACATGTTTGGTCAGATTAGGCGCCTGAGTGTGACCAATACCGAGTTGCCAGACATTTTCTGTCCACTCATAAGTTTGTTTGGTGGTGACTTCTTTAGCCAGATCCATGCCTTGCAAACCAGGAAAACCTTGTATTGCTGTTTTCGCTACATCGACATCGACTGTTTTGCCAGCCATGATGCAGCCGCGTTGCGCACCTTTATCCCGTAACAAACGAGTCAGCTTGCGGGTATCGATGTCGGCAATGGCCACGACTTTGTGCTGTTGCAGATAGTCGGGCAAGGTTTTTGCCATGCGCCAGCTACTTGCCAGCAAAGGCAGATCGCGAATCACCAAGCCGCTGGCGAATACGCCTTCGGACTCGTCGTCCTCGTCATTGGTGCCGACATTGCCGATATGCGGATATGTAAGCGTAACGATTTGCCGTGCGTAGGACGGATCACTGAGAATTTCCTGATAACCGGTCAGTGCCGTATTAAAAACCACTTCCCCCACAGAACAGCCGTCAGCACCAATCGATATGCCGTGAAACACCGTCCCGTCTTCTAATACCAGTAATGCAGGTTTATTCAAGATTGGCCACCTTAGATGTAGAAAACGGGATAAGTCTTGCGACTCATCCCGTTCCAGAGTGATAAAAACTACGGGGATTTTACGAAATTATGGCTGTTTGGTCATCAACAATTTTCTAAATTGGTGCATTGCTTGCATAGATGGCGCTTACAAACTTGCAGCATGCGGCGCAATGGAACACTCGATTAGCCAATGAACTGGCTCGGATCGACTTAGTCCAAGCATAAGCTGGCCCGAATTCCACATCGTCGAATAGGAGCGCTTTTTTGCTATCGCTAATCGCTGGTTAAGAATCCATATGGATCATTACCATTTCGGCATTTCCAAATCGACAAACAATTTAGAGGTGTGTATGTTCAAACGCAAACATGTCATTTTAGCCCTACTATCAGCAGCGCTTGGGTCGTGTAGCACAATGGCAAGCGCTGGCCCGCATCATCATGGCGGTGGACATTTCGGCGGGCATTTTCGCCCTGGCTTTAGTTTTTATCTGGGCGCACCGATGTACTCCCGACCTTATTATCCGGCTTATCCGTACCCATACTACTACCCGTATTACCCGCGCGAAATCGTTACAGTCCCAGTTGAGCCGCCGGTTTATATAGAACGCGAGCGCAGCCAGCCGCAAAGTCAACAGTTGCCGGAAGGCTATTGGTATTACTGCAACGATCCAGCCGGTTACTACCCCTATATCAAACAATGTGCGGACGGTTGGCAACAAGTCGACCCAACACCTCGCAATTAAAAAACTGAGGCGATGATTATGAAACCAGCAATCAAATATACGCTGCTCGGCGCAACCTTAGTCTTAAGCGGCTGCGCGCATATGCCGTCCGGCCCAAGCGTGATGGCCTTGCCCGGCACCGGACTGTCGTTTGAACAATTCCGTCAGGACGATTATGTTTGTCAACAATATGCCGCAGGACAAGTCGGCGCCACGCCGAATCAGGCCCGCACCGACAGCCAAATGGGTAGTGCAGTTGTTGGCACCGCGGTCGGCGCAGCCGCTGGTGCCGCCTTGGGCGGTGGCGGTGGCGCTGCCATCGGCGCAGGCACGGGCTTGGTAGCTGGCAGCGTGGTGGGCAGTGGCGAAGCCAGATCAGCAGGCTATGCCAGTCAACGCGGTTACGACAACGCCTACGTGCAATGCATGTATGGCAAAGGTCATCGGGTTCCCGTGTCAGGGCAATTTAGCTATCAATCGCCCGCAACCAACGCTCAGCAAACGGGACGTGTGCCACCCCCGCCTCCACCCCCAGGTTCACCACCGCCACCGCCACCGTATCAATAGCCGATACAGCGCGCTGCAAACGGCTTTTTTGCCGTTTGCAGCGCGTCCGAAATCTTGACACACGCGACAATCAATACCGGGTAAACAATCAATCAACGCTGAAAACATTGCATGTTGAATGGCGGTTTGTTATAGCTGTTAATAACAGCCTAACCCAGACATTGACCAACACTCGTGACCACCTTATTTCAGCTTCCGCAAAACCATCCGCAACGCTTTGTCCTGCATAACGAAGTCCATGCCAGGGCGTCGTCCATTCTTAGCTTGCCGGTTAGAGCCAGTTATCTTGCCTTATCGCTATCCAGCGATGAAAAAATGCAGGAACGTAAGCATTTAATTGCTCTATGCGAGCGGTTTGGCAGCGTGCCACCCGATAACGATGCCGATCACTTCAGTGCCAGTTTTGATGCGTTTCAGATGAGTTGGGAACAACATGGCGAGTTCAGCACCTACTGCTTTTATGCCTACGACACCAGCAAAGAACCCTTTATGGATGCTGCTTTAAAAAAAGTACCGGTCGATTGGCTATCGCAGATCAACGGCAAAGTCATCATGGCGGCGCACGCCAGTGTGGTGTCTGCAGCAGACATTAATTATCAGGACGAAATGGATTTATCGCCGTTATCAGCTTACTTTGCCAACAATCCTATTGTCGGCTCTAAAGTTACGGGCGGCGCCGCCTCGGTATTTACCGACTTTAGGATTCACGTCGACGGCTTTAGTCGTTTTCTGGTTGTAAACCATAGCTTAAGAGCCGCGCAAGCCGGACGACTATTGCATAGGCTGTTTGATATTGAAGTGTATCGGGTGATGGCGCTGCTGGCGTTTCCGATTGCCCGCAAGCTCTATCCGGCCTTAAAAAAAGCGGATCGGCAGTTGTATACCATCACCAACTCCATGACCCAATCCGACAATGACGACGCCAAATTATTGGATGAATTAACAGCCTTGGCCGCTGAAGTTGAAAACCATATTTCATCGCACCAATTTCGATTTGCCGCTGCCAGCGCTTATTACCAATTAGTCGGGCAACGTTTGGTAGACCTGCGCGAGGTGCGGATTCAGGGCATTCAAACTTTAGGGGAGTTCATCAAACGCCGCCTGGAGCCAGCGATGCACACCTGCAATTCGACATCGCACCGCTTCACGCTGATTTCTGAACGCGTCAGCAATGCCAGCCAGTTATTGCGCACTAAAGTGGATATTATTATCGAGCGGCAAAATCAGGGCTTGCTATCGTCTATGGCGTTACGGGCAAAAATGCAGTTGCGTATGCAACAAATGGTTGAAGGCATCTCCATGGTCGCCATCACCTATTACGCGGCCAGCCTGATTGGTAAAATCGCCGAAGCCTTACACGCCTTAGGTTGGCACGTGAATGCTGAATTGGTTGAAGGCGTATCGATACCGTTTATTTTGGTCATCATCGCGATTAGCAGCAAGCGGATTCATAAAATCATTGCCAATACAACCGAATAAAAAGCAGAAACAAGAGCCTGTCGCTAGTCTGCTAAAAACATGCGGTAAAAACTGCGGCCTACCCGAAGGGCAATGCCGTTAAGTCAAAAGCTGTAGGTGCGAATTTATTCGCACCTTAGGCGAATTCAGCTCGAATAAATTCGACCCTACCGAGACAAACTCCTTAAAGGCATTTCCCGAAGCGAGAGGAAGTTTTTAGAAGTCACAACTATAAAGACCCCAAATACGCCGCCACCGCTTTGATGTCTTCTTCGCTCAGCGATTGCGCCATCGCATTCATTTGCGGCGATTTACGGGCACCTTTTTTGAAATCTGTTAGCTGTTTTGCCAGATATTGCGGGTGCTGACCTGCCAATTTTGGCACCATGCCCATGCCTTGCGCATTGTTGCCGTGACAACCCAGGCACATCGCCGCTTTGTCTTTACCTTGCTGAGCCAGATTAAAGTCGCCACCGCGCGATTTGGCGGGTGGTAAGCCGGCATAATACGCCGCAATATTTTGCATATCGACGTCGCTCAAACCAGCCGCTATCGGCTTCATCACCTCGTTAGCGCGCTGACCTGTGCTAAATTTGTTGAGCTGGCTTTCTAAGTAGGTCGCCGACTGTCCGGCCAGACTAGGCCATAACGGACTACTGCTGACGCCAGCGACCCCGTGACAACCCTGACAGGCTGCAGCGCGGCTTTTACCGGCATTAATATCTGCGGCATTAACGCTGCCGACAAACAAGACCAGCATCACGATACATTTTATTTTGCTGTAATTAGTATTCATTGTGATCACCCTTGGTTGGCTTGCTGTACAATCCTGACGACATAACTGGCCTTCAGGGCTTTTCATAATAGTCACCCCCAGTTCACTAAGCAAACCCAATATCATCCCAACCCTCTAAACCCAAGGAATAGGCCATGTCCTGGCTGCTATCGCTTTTTAATCAAGATTCCGTACCACACACCCTGCTTATTATCAGCCTGGTCGTTGCCAGCGGCCTGGTTTTAGGCAGGCTCTCACTAGCCGGCATCCAGCTTGGCATCGCCGGCGTGTTGTTCTCTGGACTGCTTTTTGGGCATTTCCAGCTCACCATCAATCCAGAAGTGATGCATTTTTTACGCGAATTCGGCTTGGTGTTGTTCGTTTACGCCATTGGCTTGCAAGTAGGCCCCAGCTTTGTCAGTTCGTTTTTCCGTTACGGCTTGCGCTTGAACGGCATGGCGGCGGCTATAGTCGTGTTGGGCGCACTGGTTACCGTGCTGATCAGCGTGATCGGCGAGATACCGATGCCGGTCGCTGTTGGCCTATTTTCTGGCGCCACCACCAACACGCCTTCGCTTGCCGCCGCGCAGCAAGTCCTAAGTAGCCTACCCAACATGGATGCCGAGACCCTTAAAATGCCCGGCTTGGGCTATGCAGTGGCCTATCCATTTGGTATCGCCGGGATTATTCTGTCAATGCTGCTAAGCAAACGCCTGTTTAAAGTAGACATCAACGCCGAAGCCAAAAGTTTCGCCGACAAGCAGCAGGCAGACGGTCATATGCCAATCTGGAAAGATTTGCGAGTCGAGAATACCAATCTAAACGGCCTGACGTTAAAACAGATTCCGTTTTTTGAAGGCATGAATGTGGTAATGACCCGGATTCTGCATAACGGCCAGGTCGATGTCGCCGGCCAGGAAAGCCGCCTGGCGATAGGCGATACCATCAGATTGGTCGGCGAACGCGAACCACTGGAGCAGCTAAAAATCCTGATCGGCCCGGAATCTGATATTGATTTGAAACAAATCGCCACCAATCTGCAGAGCAGACGCCTGGTAGTCACCAATAAATCGGCGATTAACCAAACGGTCGGCAATTTGTGCATGCTGTATGGCATCACCATTTCGCGGATTCATCGCCCGGATGTGGAGTTCTCACCGACCAGCAATGTACATGTACATTTTGGCGACGAACTGAATGTAGTCGGCAGCCAGGAAGCGCTTAACAGCATCGAAAAAGCCCTGGGAAACTCGCTGGAAGAATTGAATCACCCGCAAATCATGCCGATTTTTATCGGTATCTCCCTGGGTGTGTTGCTGGGCAGTCTGCCGATGTATATCCCCGGCATTCCGTCAGCGGTTAAATTGGGTATGGCGGGAGGACCGCTATTGGTGGCTATCATGCTCAGCAGGATTGGTAACTGGGGCACGATGACCTGGCATTTACCCAAAAGCTCCAACATCATCTTAAAAGACATCGGTATTGTGCTGTTTTTGGCCTGTGTCGGTTTGCACTCAGGCGACCAATTCGTCGAAACCCTGGTAAAAGGCGACGGTTTTTACTGGATGGCCTGCGCATCGCTAATCACCTTATTGCCCTTGCTGATTATTGCTGCAGTTGCACGTATTGTGTACAAAACCAACTTTCTCAGCCTGTGCGGTTTGCTGGCCGGTAGCATGACTGATCCACCGGCACTGGCGTTTGCCAATAACCTCAGCTCGTCGGCAGCGGTATCGATGGCTTATGCCACCGTTTACCCCTTGGTGATGATTATGCGGATCATTGCCGCGCAGTTGATTATCTTGTTGGTGAATTAAATTTAGTAATGTCCGCGCTCACCGATCAAACCAATCTGCTACCTTTTGACGGTGAGCTTTATTTACTCCGCAGCTTTTACCCAACATCTGCAGCCGACACTTACTTTAATCGGCTGTATCGATCGCTAAACTGGCGATCCGAACATTTATTTATCTATGGGCGCCGGCTGCAAGTACCACGCCTGATGGCTTGGCATGGCGACTTGGACGCGCATTATCGTTACTCTGGCGTCGATCACTTGCCACAACCCTGGACAGCCGATCTGCAAGCCCTGCGCAACGATCTGCAAGCCATTTGTCAGCAAACTTTCAATAGCGTATTGGCCAATTTATATCGCAACGGCCAGGACTCGATGGGCTGTCACGCTGACGATGAAGCCGAGTTGGGTCAAAATCCACTAATCGCCTCGCTGAGTTTCGGCGAAACCCGTCTGCTGCGTTTTCGTCATGCTGTTAGCGGCACCAAACTGGATATACCACTTGGTCACGGCGATCTGTTGATCATGGCCGGCGCATTGCAGCATCACTGGCGGCATGAGTTGCCAAAAACCCGCAAACCCAAACAAGCCCGGATCAATCTGACGTTTCGGCGGATTTTGTCAGCGCCCACTGCGCCCGCGCTATCCGCAAAGCGTTAATTTTATCGACTAACAATTGTCTTAGCGTAAGGTCGACCGGTTGTTT
Source organism: uncultured Pseudomonadota bacterium (assembly GCA_903858105.1). GTDB lineage: Bacteria > Pseudomonadota > Gammaproteobacteria > Methylococcales > Methylomonadaceae > Methylomonas. The sequence goes on from CAIOHN010000006.1 coordinate 8,917, forward strand.
ACCCATCACCCGGGTCGCGTCGCCATCCAGCTTTACTAAAAACTCCTGACTCTCGCTGAATACGCTGACCATATCGCGATTGTCGCCGCGCCTATGGATAATATATTTAGGCGCTGTTTTCGATTCACCGAACAATACGCCCTGCCAATCCGAATAACATTGTGTCCCGCTGACCAATCCCTGCAAGCTGTTAAATACATCCGTTTGCTGGTATTGATTTGTGTCAATGCTGGCTGGCTGATCGGCATCGACAATCACCAAGGGCACTTTAGCGGATGCCTTGAATTGGCCGTATAAATCCACCTCAGGCTTTTTCAAAGGCGTCATCGAATGATGATCGCCAACAATGACTAACAGGCCATTCTTGAAAAAACCGCGGTCTTGCAAGGCTTGGTAAAACTTACCCAACTGCTGATCGGCGTAACTAATTGCTGCTGATTCCGATTTTCGCTTAGTCTCAGGATTGATATACGGGTGGTGACTGCTGACAGTCTTGATAAAGGTAAAAAAATGCTTGTTTTTATGCTGCGCTATCCTGGTCAAGGCTCGTTTATAAAGAGCCTCATCGGGTGCGGCCTGAAAATGAAAGCGCTCCCAATTGTCGTATTCCGCTTGCTCGTGACCTTCGACAAAATCAAAACCCACGCTTTTCGCCCACACGCCGGTATTGCCAAACTCCAGATCGGCGGTGGTTAAAAATTCGGTTGTATAGCCGTGCTTTTTTAGGAGTCGAGGTAGCGAGTTTTGGATATGGTAAAAACTGTAAAACGAAGTGCCACCATCATCGGTATAGGTGGACGGCGGATAAACCGGCGCTAAACCGGTTAGTAACGCAATTTCGCCGTCTTCGGTGATAAAGCCGTTGGCATAAAAATTTTTGAAGGCCTGATGCTTGGCGGCAATATTATCCAGATTGGGCGTCCAAGCGTTTATCCCGGAAAAATAATGACTTTGATAAGCCGACAGCGACTCGACCATCAAAATTATAATATTCTTGCTGGCAAGTGACTCAGCTTGGCAATTTAAGGGTTCCTGGTAGGCAAAGTGCTTCGTAAAATCGTCGCTATACCCTGCCGCCTCAGACAAAATAGTTAAGTTGTAATTAACCACATTTTTATAAATCCAGGCGTGGGCGTAATTTTCGTTGTCGGCAAAAGCCACCGCCAACGGCAGAGCTAACATGGCAAACATCAAGCGCTTGGGATGTGTTGGCGTAATGGGCTTTAAGCGGGCAAAAGCAAAAAACAGGGGTAAAGCGAGTAAAGCCAGGCTAATACCAAACAGACTGACCTTATTTAAGCCATAAATTTGCTGAATATATTTA
>CAIOHN010000007.1 GCA_903858105.1 uncultured Pseudomonadota bacterium
ACCCACTTCATCCAGAATAACGGCATCCATCGCAGTCAGTTGCTTGGCCAGATTGCCCGCTTTGCCTTGCTGTTTTTCCTTGTCCAGTTGGTTGACCAGATCAACGGCATTGTAGAAACGAACCCGTTTGCCTTGATGGATAGAGGCTATGCCAATGGCTGAGGCCAAGTGGGTTTTGCCCGTGCCTGTCCCGCCGACCAGAATCAGGTTATAAGCCTGATCCATGAAGTTGCCAGAGGCCAGTTGTTCGATACGGGCTTGCTGCAAAGGTGTTTCGGTCCAATCGATCTTTAATATATCGCGATGAAGGGGAAATCGGGCCGCCTTGAGTTGATAGTTGAGGCTGCGGGCCTGACGATCCGCTTGTTCAGCGGCGATCAAACGATCCAGCCAGACTTCCGGTATCACCGGTTTTTGCTGACTACTGTATTCCGCTTGCCATTCGTTCCAGGCCGCTGCCATGCCGTACAGATGTAGCGTTTTGAGTTGAAGCATGCGATCAATGGATGGCGCGTTCTCCGTAAGTCATCATAACGGCTGCAATCGGCCAAAGGTTCGACAGTCAGTGTCGGCAGCGATGTGGCGGATTCATCCAGAGCCTTGGGCTTGGCTGTTTCCGTCAGGCGGCGCATCTCGTTGAGGACAATAGCGGCGCTGATCACGCCGGTTTGCAAGTCTGACCGTGATGCACTACATCTCACTGCCGTCCCGCTGGGTGGAATCCGCGATAGCCGCTTCGGTGGTGTTGGCGGGGTTGAATAATATTTATCCGGTTTTGGTAAAACGCCGCACTTGGTTTGCCTTCGCTTTCGGCTTGATCCACGGCATGGGCATCGCCAGCGTGTTGTTGGACATGGGCTTGCCGGACGCGCAGCGAATGTTAACGCTATTAGGTTTTAATTTGGGTGTGGAAGCAGGGCAGTTGGCGATTGTTGGCGCGGTTTTACCTTTGATACTTGGCTTTAGTCGCTACCGGTATTATCCGCTACTAGTCATGAAAACGGGTTCTGCCTCTATCGTTACCGTAGCTTTGATCTGGTTTGCGGAGCGCAGTCTGGATTTTCAGATGAATATCTTTTGAATGACACGCCTTGTTTTATTAACCCGTCCATCAAATGTCGTATGGGCTGAGATTTGTCGAAGGGCGATTGGGATTTTTCAATTAGCCGACGGGTGAGGGTGTTGCCGGGCGCGGCCATTCTGCGTTCCCTAGTAGCGCGTGGGAACGAGATAATGTCATTGAGTTTATAACTGTAGGTGCGAATTTATTCGCACAGTTAAGTCCTTTGTAAAGCAAGCAATCCGTTTCCTGGTTCCCACGCAGCGCGCAAGAACGAGATATTCACTCTTTGTTCAACCAATTTAGCAGTTTTGTTAGCAAGGGTTTTAGCAGTCGATAGCAGCGCTTGCTCAGGTCGAGACAGCGATTCTGCGCAGTGTTACGCAGTTGTCGCCAATCAATCTGCCTATCGGCGATAAAACCGTGTCGAAACAACCAATGTACCAAGCCGCTCAAAAACAACAGGGCAGGGCTGATACCGGCCAAAAACCACAACAAGCGTCCGCCGTTACCAAAGGCTTCGCCGGTGTGTAATGGCCAGAGCCAGGTGGTAAATGCTTGTCCGGCTGAGAATTTAGTCGGGTTTTGTACATCACGAATCTGACCGCTCCAGCGATCGACCCACACGGTGGTAAAGGGGTGGTGCTGATTAATTTCCTGGCGCTGGCGTAAATTGATGCGATAGGTGCCTAATTCGCCAACCGGTGTGGTGATGCGCCTGACTTCAGAACTCGGAAACGGCCCACGGGCGACCAGGATTGCTTCGCTCAGGCTGACTGGTCTGTCGTTGGGTACTGCGGTGCTGCGTACGTTAGGCCCGGAGTCACCGTGGCCCATGCCAGCCGATGCGGTCAGGTTTTCCAGTAAACTGGGATAAGCCAGATGAAAGCCGGTAAATGCCAGTAATAATAAAACCCAGGCACTCGTAAATCCCAGCAAGCGATGCAAATCAAATAATAAGCACATCAAGCCGACATTGGGGCGTACTCTAAAGGCTAGCGATAGTTGCCGCCAACCGGGCCACCAGAGATACAAGCCGCTGAGTATCGACAACATCATTAAGCCAGCCAAGCCCGCCATAAGTTCGCGGCCCCAGCCATCAAGCTGTAATTGGGTGTGCAGATCTAATATCCAGGTGGTAAGGGTTTGGCCCCAGAAACGGCTGTCCACCACCTCCGCGGTGTAGGGATTGACCGCGACCATGAGCGGCGCATAAAACGCATCCACGCTTTCGGCGGGTTTTTCAAACCAGGCGGTAATCATACCCTCAGGCGTGCGCGGCATTTCCAAAGTCCAGGCACCATGCCGGTTGGGATGGGCGGCGCGGACACTGGCAATAATCTTGTCTAGCGACAATGCCTGCTCGTGAAGCGCTTCAACACTTAAGCTAGGATTGAGTAGCGTATCCAGTTCTTCCCGATAAATGCTCAAACTGCCGGTCAGGCCGATCAGCGCAAACAGTAAGCCACAGCTAAGTGCCAGATAAATGTGACATTGTCGCCACCATTTACGGCCTTGCAGGACAAAGCGAGGGCGGACGATCAAAGGGTACTGGGTTTCGGGCATGGCTGGTGTTAATCGGTTTGAGCGGGTTATTAAAGTGGCTTGCAGTATCTTATAAAGTCGGCGCCAGCAGAGGAGGGCGCTATTTTGCAGGATTGATTAAGCAACTGCCAGTTTATGCGGATATTTTTTGGACAAGCGGCGTTTGAAAAGTCGGCTAGAATGGCTTTATGCAGATAGGCCGCTCAGTTTGTTTGGTAGATATATAAACAGCTTTACTTGGGCATCTTGTGAATTTATTCAGTTTAATGTTTTTGTTAGGTGTCGTTGCCGTCCAGCAATTTAGTCGTTTGCCCGATACGTTTGAAATGATCGGGCTGGTCAGCGTCGGCTTGCTGTTTTTGACTAAACGCTGTTGGTGGTTAATGGCATTGGCAGCAGGATTATGCTGGGCCAGTTTGTTTGGAAGTTGGCGCTTGGCGCAAAGCCTGCCAGATGTCTATCAAAACGCCGACGTCAAACTACAAGGCTATATCGCCAGTTTGCCGCAGCAACAGGAGCACAGGCTGAGTTTTGATTTTGTGGTAACTGAGCCAGCTAATGATTTTCCAGAAAAACTACGACTAAGCTGGTATTACCCCGACCAACACCTCGCTGCCGGGCAAAGCTGGGAATTAACCGCCAAACTGCGTAAACCCCACGCCAGGCAAAATCCTGGCGGCTTTGATTACGAGGCCTGGTTGTTTGCCAATCGAATTAGTGCGACGGGCAATATACGCAGTAAACCGCCGCCGCGCCGGATGGACGATGCGCCAAATATTGCGCGTTATTTTGCCAGCTGGCGACAGGCGATTGCCGATAGATTGGATGCGGCATTGCCCGCAAGCCAGCAAGTCGGCGTCATCAAAGCGTTCCCTTAGTGTATAGTTTCACTAAACAATTACAGAGGGAGTTATGAAAGCATTTTCGTATATCCGTTTCAGTTCCGATAAGCAAGCATATGGAGATAGCACCCGGCGACAATCGGAACTTGCACAGAAGTACTGTCAACAAAATGGGTTAATCCTAGACACAAGCGTTACATGGCACGATCTTGGGGTGTCTGCATTCAAAGGAGGTAATGCAGAATTCGGCGCACTAGCAGCATTCCTAAAAGCATGTGATGCAGGTTTGATCCCATCAAAGAGTTATCTCCTTGTCGAATCGTTGGACAGAATCACCCGTGCACGCTGGCAAAAAGCGTTATCCATTTTTATGGATATTTTGAGTAGAAATATAACGTTGGTTACATTGCACGACAATCGAAAATATGATTCAAATTCGGACTACATGGATATTGTCTATGCACTAATTGTTCTACAGCGTTCCTGGGAGGAATCGGAAACAAAGTCCAGACGATCCAATGCAGCGCATGCCCAAAAACGGAAAATGGCGGTTGAAAACAAAACCCCGATGACACTGGTTTGTCCAGCATGGCTAGAATATAAAGAGGGTAAATATCAACTTAAAATCGATGACGCAGAAACGGTAAAACTGATATATGAACTTTATGCTA
>CAIOHN010000008.1 GCA_903858105.1 uncultured Pseudomonadota bacterium
AGCACCGAATTTTTGCCGAAGTCGCCGCATCCGGTGATTGGTTTAATTACCGAATGGATGGGCGATTGTGGCGAATTACAAACCCGCGACGAAAATTCAGATTTAGGCGGCACGATGCGTTTGGGCAGTCAACAATGTCGTTTACAACAAGACACGTTGGCGCATCAAATGTATCAAAAAGACGTAATTACCGAGCGTCATCGCCACCGTTACGAATTCAATAATCAGTATTTGAAACCACTGGAAGCGGCGGGTATGCGTTTTTCCGGTAAATCGCTGGATGGTCGATTGGTGGAAATCATAGAACTACCGGATCACCCCTGGTTTCTGGCCTGCCAGTTTCACCCTGAATTTACTTCGACACCTCGTAACGGACATGCCCTATTCTCCGGCTTTGTCGAAGCAGCCGCCAAACACAAAAAATCAGGTAACTCATGAAATTATGCAATTTTGAAGTCGGTCTGGATCAGCCATTTTTCCTGATCGCTGGCACCTGCGTCATTGAAAGCGAACAGATGACACTGGATACTGCCGGAAAATTAAAAGAGATCACCGACGCTTTGAATATTCCGTTTATCTACAAATCCTCCTTCGACAAAGCCAATCGCTCATCCATGAGCAGCTTTCGGGGCCTGGGCTTGGAAACCGGCTTACAGATTCTGGAAAAGGTCAAACAACAAATTGGCGTACCGGTTTTGACTGACGTGCATGAAGACACTCCGCTGGCGGAAGTTGCTGCGGTGGTAGACGTGATGCAAACCCCAGCATTTTTATGCCGCCAAACCAATTTTATTCAAAGTGTTGCTGCGCAAGGCATTCCAGTCAATATCAAGAAAGGCCAGTTTATGGCGCCATGGGATATGGGCAATGTGGTGACCAAAGCCAAAGCTACAGGCAATGACAAAATCATGGTCTGCGAGCGCGGTGTCTCATTTGGTTATAACAATCTGGTGTCCGACATGCGTTCGTTGGCAGTGATGCGCGAGACGCAATGTCCGGTGGTATTCGATGCTACCCATTCCGTGCAATTGCCGGGTGGTCAAGGCAGTTGCTCCGGCGGTCAACGCGAACATGTACCCGTTTTGGCCCGTGCGGCCATGGCCGTCGGTATTGCCGGTTTGTTTATGGAAACGCATCCAAAACCGGAAGAAGCCTTGAGCGATGGCCCCAATTCCTGGCCATTGCATCGCATGAAAGAATTACTGGAAATGCTGCTGACTATTGATAAAGCGGTAAAATCGGCCCCATTTATCGAAACAACATTGTAAAAGCGCGCCTTCGCTATTTTAAAATTACTTAATCCTTCATTTTTATCCTACGGAGTATTTAAACAACATGAGCAGAATCGTTAATGTAAAAGCAAGAGAAGTATTGGACTCACGCGGCAACCCGACCGTTGAAGCCGAAGTCTATCTGGATTCCGGTATAGTCGGCAGCGCCATGGTGCCATCCGGCGCCTCTACTGGCGAACGCGAAGCCATCGAATTGCGTGACGGCGATAAAGCACGCTATTTAGGTAAAGGCGTGTTGAATGCGGTTAAATTCGTCAACACCGAAATCCGCGAAGCGGTAGTCGGTATGAATGCCAACGACCAAGCGGCTCTTGATGCAAAAATGATTGCTCTGG
>CAIOHN010000009.1 GCA_903858105.1 uncultured Pseudomonadota bacterium
ACATTCTGACTGGCTTCTTTGGCTGCTTTGCTGGATAAATCCATCAATACCGAATTAAGCGTTTCATCCCGATCATCGTTAGCGCCAACACCATCGACCGCATTTTCGCTGCTGGCCAGCCAGCCCGCGCCAGCGCTGGAGGCACCTCGGTTAGCCAAAGTGTAAACCGAGGCACCGTGGGCTTGGGTATCACTGAAAGCATCGGCGTGTATCGATACGAACAAATCGGCCTTAGCGGCGCGCGCTATGCGCCGACGCTCATTTAATTTCACAAAATAATCGCCGTCACGAATCATCACGGCTTTCATGCCCGGCTGGCTGTTAACCATGCCTTGCAGGCTTTTGGCAATAGCAAATACCACGTCTTTTTCCTGTGTACCGTTGGCACCTTGCGCCCCAACATCTTTGCCACCGTGGCCGGCATCAATGGCGACGATAATGTTGCGACCCTTGGCTTTGCTAACTGATTTATGCGCTACAGGCTTGACGGCAACCTCAGCTTTTTTAGTCACCGCAGCCGCCTTTTCAACAGGTGCGACGGCTACTACGGCAACGGCTTTTTCGGGTTTAGCTGCAACAACTTCAGGCTGCACCGCTTTAGCTGCCACATTAATTTGCAAAGATTTGCCCACCAATGTCACTTTGGCATCGGCGTCAGCTTTCAGCTCGACAACCATACGCAAGTCGCCGGTGTTGCGCACTGCGCTGCGGGCAAAACCAAACAAGGGATGATCAGCAGGCGGTTGGGCGATGGTTTGCGACAGTTTGGCATCGACAAAATCCACTACCAGACGGTTAGGATTTTTGAGGATAAACGCCTTATGCTTGACCGCTGTCGGCAGGTTGACCAGCATTTGATTCGACGCCGAATAGCTCACCGCACCCAGTTCTGCCTGGGTTGCAAACGCCGAGAACGAAGGCAATAAAATGCCCCATATCCAGAAAATTCGATAAATTTGCTGCATAACCTTCTCGCCGACTAGTAACAATGTTGTTGAGATTATAGCAGTAGGTCTTTGTTTTTCCAGTTTAGTTTTATGGAATCATGCCAAGATTTCGCTAACACATTGATTTGTGCGGTACGTTGCTGTTGTAAATAATTCAAGCTGACTTCCAGATCGGCGCTTGGCAGAAACCCCTGGCCCATTTGCGGCCATTCGATACACACCAGCGCGGCTTGATTCAGGTAATCCTGCATGCCCATCCATTCAAGCTCTTCCGGGTCTTTGAGTCGATATAAATCAAAATGAAACAGCAAGCGGCCGTTGACTTCATATTCTTCGACCAGCGTATAGGTCGGGCTTTTCACTGCGCCTTGATGGCCGGCGGCACGCAACAAGCCGCGCACCAGCGTGGTTTTACCCGCACCGAGATCGCCGTAGAGGTAGATAAGACATTTTTCCGGCAGGGCTTGCCACAAGGCGGCGCCCAAGGCTTCGGTGTCTTCCGTGTTTTCTAAGGTGATATTCATATTAGAAACCTCTAAAATATAAAAAATCTCCTTCTACGTTTTGCCATGTAGCTACTCAAGTAGAAGGCTGGGAAACGGAAAATCAATTATTTACTCCCCTCACCCTAGCCCTCTCCCTGAGGGAGAGGGGATTTTTAGAGCTTCCCATTAATTCAATAATTGCCTAATGCGCGCCGGCAAATCGCCGGCCAGCAAGCCGCGCTCGCCAAATTCCACACCCAAACTGTCTGCCGCTTCGCCGTGCACATAAACACCCAAGCGAATGGCCTGTTCCAGACTCAAACCTTGCGCCAGTAAACCACCCAGCAAACCAGACAAGACATCGCCCATGCCGCCGCTGGCCATCCCGGGATTGCCGGTGGTACCGACATATATGGTATCGCCGCAAGTAATCAAGGTGCCCGCACCTTTTAATAAGCAACCACCGCCATATTGGCGCTGAATATCAAGCAAAGCCGCATACCGATCTGCGGAAATTTGCCGGGTGCTGCAATCCAGCAATCGCGCGGCCTCGCCGGGATGCGGCGTTAATATCCAATTGTTGCGCTGCATAGGTTGCCGGGCAAGCAGACTAAGGGCGTCGGCGTCTATCACGGTATTTTTATCAGCGTCGATTGCCGCCTCAAACATGTCCCTGGCCCAATCGTCCTGCCCCAAACCGGGACCGATGACCACTACACTGGCTTTATCCAGCAAGTTGTTTAATTGGTCTTTGGACTCTACGCCGTGACACATCAACTCCGCGCGACCTATGTTGATCAACCCGCTATGCGTCACGCGGGTGGCGATGCTAACCAGACCCGCGCCGGAACGCAAGGCCGCTTCACCCGCCAACCGAATCGCCCCGCTGTAACCATGGTTGCCACCGATCAATAACACATGACCAAAATGACCTTTGTGCGCAATTCGAGAGCGGCGCGGTAACGGCGTTTTATCCAATAACCGGGCAAAAGGCGGCATGCTCGCTAACACTGTCGGCTCAATATCCAATGTCGAGCAGACAATCTCGCCGCAGTAATCTGCAGCCTCGCCGGTGAATAGCCCGCATTTCAAGCCAATGAAGGTCAGCGTTAAATCCGCCCTGACTGCGCAACCCAACACAGAACCGGTGTAAGCATGCAAACCAGACGGTACATCCACCGCTATTACCGGACAAGCCGAGGTATTAATCGCCTCGATGGCGAAAGCGTATTCAGCCCCCACGGTGCGACTCAAACCTATGCCAAACAAGGCATCGACGATAACGCCTTGCAACTTCGATTGACCAAATTCAAACGCGCAGGTGTCGCCGCCCGCTTGCAAAAAGTCTTGATACACAATCAAGGCTTCGCCTGACAAAGCCATTGGATCGGCCAAGGCATACACGGTAACCTGATAATTTGCCTGCAAGGCCAGCCTGGCCACTTCATAACCGTCGCCACCGTTATTGCCGCCGCCGCAGAATACTGTAATGGATTTTTGTGCTGACCAACGCTGTTGTATCTGAGCGAATAAGGCTTGGCCGGCTCTACGCATTAGCTCGCAGCCAGGTATCGCCAGTTCCTCGATGGCGTAGCGCTCAACTTCGCGAATTTGCGCGGTGCAATACAATTTGTCGGGGATCGTGTGCATAATTAAGAAGGGATAGGCTTGCTGCGTTGAGGTAATGCATTTGCACTGAATCATAGACTATCCAAGACATATCTTGATAAGCCGCTTGATTTGAATCAGCTTGATTAGGCTACGCTGCATGTTTTCCGCGTAACAGCTTGGCCAAGTTGTGCAACAATTCCAAAATCAAATTGATCGAGATACGGTTATGAACCTGAAAATACTGTTATTTGCGCTGGCCCTGGCCCTGCTGAGCGCCTGCAGCCCGGAAATCTGCAATAAAGATGTAATCGGCATCCTCAAACCCAATCAAACCAGTGCCGAATTGCTGATGGATTACGCCAAAACCGGCGTGTGCAAAGCCGACAAAAGTGCCATAACCGCTGCCAACGTTGAGGAAGAACGTAAACTGGTGCTGATTTACGATCTTTATGCAAAAGCCCGCAGCTATGCGATTTTAAACAAAATATTTTTCTGGCTATCTTTGCTTGCTGCAGTGACAGTGTTTTTATGGCCCGCGCTGGGCGTGTTGTTAAAAGCCAGGTTGGGCGATCAAGAATGGTACAAATCCGCTGTCGTACAAACCACCGTCACTGCCATTGCCGCCTTGATGTTCGCTTTTTATAGCCAATATAAAGACAAACAAACCTATACCGAAAATTTGATGCGTTATGCGGTATTCGCCGACAAGCCCGTGAACGAGTTAAGCCCGAAAATAATCGAGGAAATCAGCAAAATCGATAACGGCTTTAGCTTTAGCAGCGTGTTTAACAAACAGGAAAAACAATTATCTGCGCAAGCCGACGCCGAAGATTAAAAATAGATATGCCAGCCGACCAATCACCGCCTGTTGCTGAACTGCCGCAACTCATCAAGCAATGGGGGCTGGAATTGGGCTTTCAGCAGATCGGCATCAGCGATACCGACTTAAGCATTGCCGAACAGCATCTACACACCTGGCTGGAAAAAGACTTTCATGGCGAGATGCAGTATATGGCGGCGCACGGCTTAAAACGCAGCCGACCAGCGCTGTTACAAGCAGGCACCCGCAGCATTATCTCGGTACGAATCGATTATCTACCTGAACTACCTGCCGCCAGCCAGCAGCTTTTAAACGATCCGGCAGCCGCTTTTGTCTCACGCTACGCCATGGGCCGGGATTACCACAAGGTGCTGCGCAACCGACTGCAAAAACTGGCGGACAAAATTACACATGAGATTGGCCCATTCGGTTACCGCGCCTTTGTCGATAGCGCACCGGTGCTGGAAAAAGCGATTGCAGAAAAAGCCGGCTTGGGCTGGATAGGCAAACACAGCAATCTGATCAATCGCCGGGCCGGTTCCTTGTTTTTTTTAGGGGAAATTTATACCGATCTGGCTTTGCCCAGCGACCAGTCAGCTACCAATCACTGCGGCCAATGCCGGGCTTGTCTGGACATTTGCCCAACCCAGGCGATTGTAGGCCCTTATCAAGTCGACGCCCGGCGCTGCGTATCGTATTTAACCATCGAACTGCACGGCAGTATCCCGGTCGAACTGAGGCCATTGCTAGGCAACCGCATTTACGGTTGTGATGATTGCCAATTGGTTTGCCCGTGGAACAAGTTTGCCAAGCTAAGTGCAGAAGCCGATTTCAAACCCAGATATAGCCTGAACCAGACCACGCTAATCGAATTATTTGCCTGGAGCGAAGCCGAGTTTTTGCAAAAAACCGAAGGCTCGGCCATTCGTCGCATCGGTCATCTGCGCTGGCTGCGCAATATTGCCGTGGCTTTGGGCAATGGCAAGCCGACATATGCGGCTACACAGGCGTTGATGGGCAGATTAAACGACGATTCTGAATTATTACGCGAGCACATAAGCTGGGCTTTACAGCGGCTGGACAATACTTGAGTTTTGCCAGATAAAGCGTATATTTTGTGAACCAGTTAAAAGAATTTTTCGGTGCAAAGCATGCTTGTAACCGCCTCTTCCAGCTCAAACCCGCTTTATAGCTTTAACAGCCCATCAATAGTCGCGCCTGCCGACAAGAGTTTGACTAAAACCCAAGAGTTGCAATCCGGCGCCAGTCAATCCCAAGACACGCAACTTAGCCCGGAACAACAAAGCCAGGTTGCCAAGTTAAAAGCCCGCGATCGGGAAGTGCGTAACCATGAACAGGCGCATTTAAGCGCCGCTGGCAGCATTGCCACAGGTGGTGCCAATTTTAGTTACGTGACGGGGCCTGACGGGCAACGCTACGCTACCGGCGGTGATGTAAGTATCGATATTTCCGAGGTTTCCGGCGATCCGGCGGCTACCTTGCGTAAAGCAGAAACCATACGCAGGGCGGCATTGGCACCGGCCAATCCCTCATCGCAAGATCAAAGTGTCGCCGCTAAAGCTGGCGCCATGGCCAATAAAGCCCTGGCGGAGCTTTTAAGTCTGCAGCAACCTCCGCAAAATAACGGCAAGTTGATCGACATTACCGCCTGATCAGCGTTGAAACGCCAAACCAAAACCCACACCCGGTTCTATTCTCACCACTACAGCGGTTTGAATGGGGGCATCTTCAATTTCTGTGGTTTGTACTTCTACAACCGCACCTATCGGCGGCATAAAATCGTCGGAACACAATAGAAACAACCCGGTTTCCGAAAAATCCCGCATATCAACGATCACAGCTTCCGATGCAGCGGGCACCGTCATTCTGATTTTGGCACGATGCTTAAGGCGCGGGTGCCTGCGCTTGTTATCAATAACGAAATCTCCTGGATCGTTTCGGTTATAAAACCATTGATAGTATGAAAGCCTGATGCTGTCAAATTTGCGCTTGCCAACCAACCCGTTTCTAGCGCAAACCCAAATAAATCCCTAAGCCCACCATCACTAATCCACTGACCAACTTTAGCCAGCGGCCTTCCTTTTCCTGTAGCCGATGCTGACTTAAGGTGGCAACACCTACACCCAACACCAGGATGTCGTCCAACATGTAAGCCAGATTGTACAGCAATACATAGCCGTAATAGTCAGCCCCCTGCAACTGCCGTAAGGTGAGGATGCGGGTGTACAGCGCCGGAAAGCCGGAGGTGCAAAGTAATTCCACTATTTGCACCAGCACGGCCAGCACAGCCGCACCCACTAGTGCACCAAACAGATTTTCGGCTTGCAAAATGCGCCGCATCCTTTGGTAAATACCCGGTTTGGCCGATGCTGGAATGGACAATGAAAAACCCACACCAAAGGCCCAGAAGTCTTTCAGATTAATAATGCCCGCCAATATAGCAATGCCGGCAATTGCCAACTCAGAGACGCGCGACAAGCCAATCAACAAAAACAGGTTCAACCAGGCGACCATAAACAAAAAATAGGCGATGCCTTCCACCAGCACGAATGTACCGGCCACCGCCAACATCCTGCCACGGTTTTTCATCGGTGCCAGCATCGATAACATCAGAATCAACACCCACATCGAGCATGGATTAAAACCATCCAGCATACCCATCGCCAAGGTAAATAAGGGCAAGCCTACGTCTTCAAGACTGACACTTTGGCCAAAAATACTGACGCTAAACTGTTCCGGCTGCGGACTTTGCTGAACTGCTGGCGCATCGCATGACACGCTTGTTTCGACCTCGCAGCTACCCAAATCAGCGGCATTTGTCTGTGCTGAGCGATTTAAGGCTTGCCGGATTAAAACCCCGCTACTGGCATCATCGGCATAACCCACGATTAGCTCGCCGCGCACTAAAAAAGTCGGCAGCCGAATTTGTCCCGCCTGTTTCGATTGGACTATCGCTTGTAATTGCGACAAGGCTGTCGGATCTTGGCTGATGTTGCGAAGCACAATGCGCAAATTGGGTTGCTCGTGCTGCAAACCCGTCAAAAACTGTTCCGCTTGCAGGCAATGTACGCAGCCATCACGCACAAACGCTTCAATATCCGCCGTCATTTCGGTTTTATCGCCCGCATAGCAAGCCAATGCCAGGCCAAGCCAGACTAATACGCTCAAAACCCAACCCCTGATGCCCGACGATAGCCTAAGTGACGCTCTTAGATACATTTTCATCATCAGCCTCCTGATTAACTCGTGCCAGCAAGTTGTGCGGACGTATCAATTTTATTAGATAATAGCCTTTCATTAAATCCGCCGAACCGTTAGGTGCGATTTCCGCCCTACACACCCGCGCTCGTCGGCAGCGCGCGCATCAGACATCCACTGAATGGCCAGAAGACCTAGAAGTACTAAATCAACCGTTAGACGCAGAAAATCCAAACCGCAATCGTCTTGGCTATTGTCCTGGCTGACGCGCATCGGCGTTACGCTGGTGTTAGTGGGCGGCGTGGCATTATTTTTTTACGTGATTTATCTCGATCACACGGTACGCGAACAATTTGAAGGCAAACGCTGGTCTATTCCGGCGCGCGTCTATGCCAGCCCGGTCGAGTTATACGCTGGCTATGAAATATCCAGCAAAAATTTTGAAGACTTGCTGATTGAATTGCATTACCGGCAAGATGCGCAATTAGCTGGCGAAGGCGCCTATTCCATGAAAGGCGGCCAGGTTAACGTGCGTACCCGCGCCTTCAATTTTGGCGACACCGTCCAGGAAAGCCGCAAAATCAGCGTCAATTTTGCCGGCAACAGCATTGCCAGTTTGACCGATGCCGGTACCGGCGAGAGTTTGGCGATTGTCAGGATGGACCCGGTGCAAATCGGCAACTTTTATCCAACCCGTAAGGAAGACCGGATTTTGATCAAGTTGGACGAAGCGCCACCCACGCTGATCCAGGGTCTGCTGTCCACCGAAGATCACGACTTTTACCAACATTACGGCGTGTCGCCCAAAGGCATCGTCCGCGCCATGTGGAATAATCTGAAAGCTGGCGGCATGGTGCAAGGTGGCAGTACGATTACCCAACAGTTGGTTAAAAACTTTTTCCTGACGCCCAAACGCAATTTGCGCCGCAAGCTGAAAGAAGCCTTGATGTCGCTGATTCTGGAATATCGTTTTAGCAAAGACGAAATTCTGGAGGCCTATTTGAACGAGATTTTCCTGGGTCAGGACGGCGGCAGCGCAGTGCACGGCTTTGGCATGGCCAGCGAATTTTATTTTGGCCAATCCTTAAAAACCCTGAATCTACAGCAAGTAGCAACTTTGGTGGCACTGGTGCGCGGCCCGTCCGAATATGACCCGCGCCGCAAACCGGAACATACCTTAGAGCGACGTAACCTGGTGCTGGATTCGATGCAAAACGAGGGCTACATAGAAGCCCAGCAAGCCAGCGATGCCAAAAAACAACCACTGGGTGTAGCGACGGTAATTCATCGTTCCGCCAACCGTTACCCGGATTTTATCGATCTGGTTAAACGGCAGTTAAAAAGCGAATATAAAGAAGAGGATCTGACGTCAGAAGGTCTGCGCATCGTCACGACTTTGGATACGCGGATTCAAGATACTCTGGAGCAATCCATCACCAGCAAACTCAAGCAACTGGAAAAAAGCCCGAAAAGCGATGATTTAGAAAGTGCCGCTATCGTTACCCGGCGCGACAGTGGCGAAATCGTGGCATTGGTCGGTGGTCGCAATGCCGCGTCTACCGGCTTTAATCGGGCGCTGGATGCAGTAAGACCGATCGGTTCGCTGATCAAACCGGTAGTCTATTTGACCGCCCTGGAACATCCGGATCGCTACACCATCACCACCCCTGTTAGCGACACCGCAGTGGAAATAGCAGCCGAACGAGGCAAAACCTGGTCGCCGGATAATTACGACAATCAGGAGCATGGCATCGTACCGCTGCATAGCGCCCTCGCCCATTCTTACAACATGGCCACTGTACGCATCGGTATGGACATCGGTTTGGCCAAAGTCGCGCAAACCCTTAAAAGCATGGGTGTCAGCCGACCGATGGATTTGTTTCCGTCCTTTCTGCTGGGCGCGCAAGGTTTGACGCCGCTGGAAGTAACCCAGCTATATCAAACCCTGGCCGGCGACGGTTACGCAACACCGCTGCGCTCGATCAGGGCGGTGAACGCTGCCGACGGCAAGGCGCTGCAAAGTTATCCGTTTACTGTGCGCCAAGCTGTAGATCCGGCTGCCACCTTTATCACCAACACCATTTTGCAGGAAGTGATGTACGTCGGCACCGGCCACTCTGCGTATAATTATTTGCCGCAAAAAATGGCGCTGGTCGGCAAAACCGGTACCACCAACCAATTGCGTGATAGCTGGTTTGCCGGTTTTAGCGGCGATTTCCTGTCGGTTGTCTGGGTCGGACGCGACGATAACAAATCGACTGGATTAACCGGGGGAACCGGAGCACTGCAAATTTGGTCAGAGATGATGCGCCAGGTTTCCAAAAAACCGGTCAGCTTGGTGCCACCCGATAATATCCAAATGACTTGGATAGACACGGGTAGCGGCCTGCTTAGTAATGAATATTGCGACGGTGCCAAATCGATGCCTTTTGTCGATGGCTCGGCACCGAGTCAATCTGTAGACTGCGGGGCAAACCCGGAATCCGGCGAAAGCTGGCTTAACAACCTAAACCCTTTTTAATATGCTGCCTAAAATCATTTACGCCTTGCTGTTCCTGTTTACCGTCGCCAACCCGGTTTGGGCCGAGGAAACGCCCATTGCGCAACTCAAAAGCTTTTTAGCCAGCAACGCATCGCTGGCGTCTGACTTTAAACAAGTCAGCATGGACAAGACCGGTCGGCCCGCGCAAACCAGTTTTGGCAAATTTTATTTAAGCCGTCCGGGTAAATTTCGTTGGAATTATCTAAAACCATTTGAGCAGCAAATTGTCTCCAACGCCGGCAAAGTCTGGTTTTACGATGCCGACCTGGAACAAGTTACGGTAAAACAATTGGACGATTCGCTAGGCTCCACCCCAGCTTTATTGCTGACCGGACAGGTGGATATCGAGGAAAAATTTATCCTGCAGGAACAAGGGAATGACGACGGCATGACCTGGGTAAAACTGTCGCCAAAAAACGAAGAAAGCGGTTTTAAATACATCCTGATCGGTCTGAACGGCAGCCAATTGGGCGGTATGGAACTGAGCGACAACTTTGGTCAATTAACCAGGATTTATTTTTCCAATATTCAGTTCAATCCTAAATTGGATGATAGTTTGTTTAATTTCAAAGCCCCAAAAGGCGCGGACGTGTTTGAAAATTAATTGACTAAAAGTCAGCGCCGCGTATAGCGGTGCTTGACGCCAGCAGGGAAATATTCCGCGTCGGCAAAGCGGTATAAACTGATTTTCGGCAATTGCCGCTCCACTGGCGTGTAGTTGGCAAACTCGCTATTCAAGCGCAGTAATTGGTCGCGAATGGATTCAGCTATCTTATTTGCGACGCTGGTGTCGGCGATAATACCCGGCAGTAGTTCTACGGCGATATGTAAATACTTGTCGCCATCAAGCGTTTCCTGGGTTTGTAACACAAACTTTCCCGTCACCCACACCACAATCCCCGGCTGTTCCAAGCCGACCGTGACATTTTCCGGATAAATATTGGCGCCGTAATAAGACACGGTAAAATCGGCGCGGCCAAACACATACACAAACGGCAAATTGCGCGGCTGAAAATCCGCAGGCAAGCCCAAATCCGCAACCGACTGCACACCGCGTTGTCTAAGAAAATCCCACATTTCTTTAAAACTCACCACCCCACCTTTATCTGCAATGTGGTAACGCAGCAAAGGCACACTGTTTTCTGCGGACACCACCAGCGTACCATCATGGGTTTCAAAAAAGCGGCTGCTGGGATCATATTGCACCAAGGTCGGCAGCCGTGATTCGCCGAACAATTGCCTTGCCGCATCCGGACGCTGCGCCAGCCAGCGCCGAATCGCGATGCTGAATGGCGTTTCGTTCCCCAACACGCCACCGTCAGCCGTGCCGTACAGCGAAGCCGAATCAAAACAGACGGCTTCCGAGCCCGTGCGTTGGCCAAGTAAACTGCGCCATTCTTCGCTGAACACCTCGCCGGCAAACACCAACTTGGGCTTGAATTGCGCCCAATCCAAGCCTTCGGCGGCACCAGCGTCGATCACATCCTTAACAAACGGCGGATAGCCCAATAGCACTGTCTGCTCAAAATGCGGGGCTAACTCACGCAGCACCCGGAAAATTTCAGCTTTGTTATTGCCCGGCGTTGCCACCAGCAGCGGATAGCCTTTGCGCGCCAATTGCCAGCAGCAAGAGGTAGTAAATAAGCCGCCCACCCAATTGCCCAAAGCAAAACACACTACCGCCAGTGTGCTGCGTTGATCGGCTTGAAAACTATCTTTAAAAACTTGCTCGAAACGCACCGCCACCTCCGCCTCATAATCTGCCGAACGTGGCCAGAAAGTCGGTTGCCCGGTGGAACCGGTCGATACCGCCACCCTGTCCGCACAACGCAGGCTACCGCCCAGACAACGCTCCGGCAGCGGATACGCCCGCATATAATCGGCTTTAGCCATTAGCGGTAATGTCTGAAAAGCCTGATAATCGTCAATTTGCTGTGGATTGATTTGTCTGGACGCTAAAAAATGCTGATAAGCCGGTACTTCATTGGCGCAACGCTGAAACAAGTTTAAAAACCTTTGCTGCGGCTCGATAGCGGGCGGCTGGGTTAAAAGCTCACCCAGCGGAGTGGAGATAAAACGCTGAGAGTTGTCTTGGGATGGTGGTTTGAGTAAATTGGACATGACAAGCTACCTAATAATGACCTTGAGAAATTGTAACGCCATCACCAACGAAACCCCATTAAATCCAACTTGATCAAGCAACCATGCAAGCCCTGACTCTATCCGAAACCCTGGCGTATAAAACCGATAGCGCCCTACCCGTATTGGCCGACGGCGAAGCATTGATCAAATTGCGACTGGCCGGTATCTGCGCCACCGATCTCGAACTGGTTAAAGGCTATGCCGGATTTTCCGGGATTATCGGCCATGAATTTGTCGGCAACGTGGTAGCTGTTGCCGATGACAAGCATCAAAACTGGCTGAATCAAAGGGTGGTAGGTTCGATCAATATCGGCTGCACGGTTTGCGATACCTGCCGCAACGATGGCCCGGAACATTGTCTGAAACGCGCTGTACTGGGGATTCGCGGCAAAAATGGCGCATTCGCCGATTATTTTAGCCTGCCGGTACGCAATTTATACGCGGTGCCGGACGCGGTTGCTGATCAGGAGGCGGTGTTTACTGAGCCTTTGGCTGCTGCCTTACGCATTGTCCATCAAATTAAAAATCTACCTATCGCCAACATTGCCGTCGTAGGCCCTGGGCGCTTGGGGATGTTAATTGCCAAGGTTTTGAGTTTGGCTGGCTATACCGTAACTGTTCTGGGTCGCTCGCCAGCATCCTTGGCGTTGCCGCGACAATGGCAACTTGATACTGGTTTAAGCACCGATATTGCCGACAACAGTTTTGATTGCGTCGTCGATGCCTGCGGTCAAGCCAGCGGATTTAGCCTAGCCTTGCGTATCGTCAAACCGCGCGGCAGCTTATTATTAAAAAGCACCTTTGCCGCCAACGAAGTATTGGATTTAAGCAAAGTGGTGATACACGAAATTAATATCGTGGGTTCGCGCTGCGGCCCATTCGACGAGGCGCTGGCGTTATTAGCGCAACACAGCTTGCCACTGGCATCGCTGATTGACGGCCACTATCCCTTAAAAGATGGCTTAGCGGCGTTTGAGCATGCGGCTAAAACCGGTGTCAGAAAGATTTTGCTAAGCCCTTAATCGTGCGCAGATTAATGCCCATCGCCACGCTCTCCGCTAATAGCGCCGGCCAGGCTTGCCAATAATAATCGTTGGCAAGCCACGCCAGACTGGAAACCAATAGCGCTATGCGCATCTGCCGATTATCCAGATAAAACAAAGCCAAAGTGGTATTAATCACCGCAAAAGCCGGTAATAGCGAGATCGCTCCCTGCCAGGAAACCGCTGTCAACCCGCTAAACAAGGCGACAAATCCCGCCGCTGTCCAATGTTTATAAGGGCCTCGCTCCAAACTGCCGGACAACAGGCTGCGCACCGCAGTGCTGGCCATGGTTAAACCCGCTGTCCAGGCCTGTAACAGCATATATTGTGTCGCCCACAAGATAGCGCCAGCGGCCGACCAGCGCCGAAAAGCCTGCCCGCACTGCAGACAGTAAGCCCGCCATTCGACCAGGATGCCGATACCGCCGATCAGGTAGGCCAGGGTTTGAAAATCTGTTAGTTGATTCAACGGTTAAGGGGACTGGCGCAGTTCTGGTGGTTATGTTTGCGTTAATAGTTGGCTACACTTTCACTTGTGTTGCCATCAGTAACGCTACGCGAAGTTTTTTAGAAGTCGATTTCACGAAAAACATCCGTGTTTTTCGCCCTGCAAACCAGGATCAAGCGGATAAACGAGTAATACCCTGTTTACGTCTCCTCACCCCAACCCTCTCCAGCAGGAGAGGGAGCTTAACTTTACGGCATTGGTATTCCTGCCGCTCCGCCGCAGACTGTTCTCGAAAATACCCAGTGGGCACACAATCTGCAATGCTCGGGCAGTATATAAGGGATTTAAAAACCTGCCTGCGGCATTTTTCCGCTGCGCGCTGCAAAAGCCTTAATCAACCACCAACAAACTTAAACGGCAAATGCTCAGCCTTCCAAAGATTGGCTTTAACGTACGCTTCCAAATCAATACCTTTTAAGTCCTGACGGGTAGCCGAGCCATCCTCCAAGGCCTTTGCCAGCACCCGGACTGCCACATGCAAGCTGACGGCTTTCAGGTCGCCAATCGGCGGAAAAATCAAACCGGCGGCAAACCAGTGTTGCGCAATGTAATCGGCCAAGGCGTACGCCGACTCCAAGACCATGCCATCGCTGATGCGGCTGCATTCACCCAGCACCGACGCCACGCCCAATCCTGGGAAAATGAAGGCATTATTGCCCTGCCCTATGGTATGGCGCTGACCTAGATAGTCAACATCGGCAGATGGACTGCCGGTGGCGACCATGGCTTTGCCTTGCGTCCATTCCAAAATATCTTCCGGGGTGGCTTCGCAGTTTGCAGTCGGGTTGGACAACGGGAAAATAATCGGCTGCGGATGATTTTTGGCCATAGTTCTGATGATGGTTTCATTAAACAAGCCCGGCACACCGGTAAGGCCTAACAACACCCCTGGTTTGGCGTGGGTAACGACTTCCAGCAGATTGGGAACTCTATCCTCAGCTATGCCCCAATCGTCGTAACTATGCTGGGTATGGGCCAGCGACAATTTGTAATCTTCGGTAGTGGCTTCCACCACGACCAGGCCGTGTGCATCGATCACAAAAATGCGTTGCAGGATTTGCGCCTCGGTTAAACCCTCGCGCAGCATGCCTTCTTTAATGGCGGTAGCCACTCCAAAACCGCCCGCGCCCGCGCCTACTACCACGACGGTTTGTTCGGCCAGGGTTTCGCCTTTTTTATGACAAGCCGACAGCAAGCCCGCCAACGCGACAGCGCCGGTACCTTGAATATCGTCGTTAAAGCAGGATACTTGGTCTTTATATTTAGCCAGCAAATCAAAAGCGACATTTTTGGCAAAATCTTCCCATTGAATAATGGCTTTGGGCATGGTTTTTTGCACGGCTTTGACAAATTTATCGACCAATTCAAAATACGGTTGGTCGTGCAAACGCGGTTCGCGACGGCCTAAATAAAACGGATCGTTCACTAATTCTGTGCGGTTGGTGCCCACATCCAGATTGATCGGCAAGGTTTGAAACGGACACATGCCGCCACCCACTGTATATAGTCCGAGTTTGCCTATGCAAATCGCCATACCGCCCATGCCTTGATCGCCTATCCCCAAAATGGAGGACGAGTCGGTGACGACGATCATCCGAATATCATGGAACGGATAGTTTTGCAGAATAGCCTCAGCCCGGTCGATATTCTCCGCCGAAAAGGTCAAGCCGCGGGTGCTGCTAAAGTTGGAACTGAACTGCTGCACCGCCAAGCCAATGGTTGGGGTATAGACTATTGGCACCATTTCATCCAAATGTCGTTCCAGCAAGGCGTAAAACACCACTTCACAACGATCTTGCAAAGCTCTTAAGTACTGAT
>CAIOHN010000010.1 GCA_903858105.1 uncultured Pseudomonadota bacterium
AGTTAAAGCCTTGCTGCTTGGCATTAGCCAGCACCGTAATGGAGTCCAAACCACCGGACAATAAAATAATTGCCGGTTTGGAATTTAGATTATTTTCCGCGCGCGTCATTCCAAAGAAATTTATGTAATTGAATTTGAAACCGAACCTGTAACTGATCCGCCAATATTCGTTCAGCCAGTTCGGTAGCGGACATCACATCCATGACCGGCGAGAACAATATCTGGCAATGCTCGGTTAAGCGATACAGCTCAAGCTGTTGCTTGGCCCATTCATAATCGACTGCATCAGCTATGACAAACTTGACCTGATCGTGTTCGGTTAAATAGTGAATATTGTCGTAGCGGTTACGTTCCATCTCGCCGGAACTCGGTGTCTTTAAATCCATGACTTTGCTAACCCGGCTATCGACCATCGACACATCCAGCGCACCGCTGGTTTCCAGTGAAACATGGTAGCCAGCATCCAGCAAGCGATTCATTAAGGCATTGCAGCCGGGCTGAGCCAAAGGCTCGCCACCGGTTACTGTGACATAGCGGGTTTTATACTCGGCAACCTGCTGTAAAATTTGCTCGATGCTCAGCTTTTCGCCGCCGCTAAAGGCATAGGCAGTATCGCAATACGAGCAACGTAAAGGGCAACCGGTCAGACGAATAAATACGGTAGGTAAACCCACCGTATTAGCCTCGCCCTGCAGAGAATAGAATATTTCGGTAATGCGCAGCGACTGATCCATGAAAGAGCAGTTTATTGCGGCATTTGAGCCAGTTTTTTCGCGGCCAAATGAGCTGCGGTGGTACCTGGATAGCTAGTGGTGACTCGCGTCAGATAGTCGCGCGCTTTTGCAGGATTTTGCAGATCGGATTCGATGTATCCCAATTTCAACAAGGCATCAGGTACTTTAGAGCTGTTGGGATATTGACTGACAACCTTGTTAAAAGCGGCCTTGGCTGCATCGAATTCCCGATTGATTTTGTAGGCTTCTGCCAGCCAATACTGAGAATTGTCGGCAAATTCGCCCGCAGGAAAATCGCGGAGCAAATCTTGAAACATTTTTATCGCTTGAGCATTGTGGCCGTTGCGTAACGTGTCATAGGCCGCTTGATAGCGATCTTTCTCGTTGCCTTGTACCGATGGCGAGCTTACCGGCTTGACCTCGGCAACAGGCGCAGGCGCCGGGGCGACATTTTGTGTAGCCTGTGCAGGTGCCGGTGTTGCCGGAACTACTACAGGCGCCGCTGGCGCTGGAGTCGCCTCCGCCGCAGCAGGTTGTGCAGCCGACGCTGGCGTCGGCTGAGTCCCTGCCGACATCGCCTGCATCCGCTCATCCAAATCCGAATACATATTGCTTTGCTTTCTTTGCAACTCGGCTATGGTCTGAGATTGCTCTTCGACCATGCCGCGCAATTGCTGCACTTCCGATTGCAACTGCTCCACCCTGCCCAACACTTCAAAAATAGCATTGTCGGTCGGCGCAGACTGGGCATAGCCATTGGCTGACGGATACCCGGCAGCGTTGACTGGCGCAGCCTTGGCTCCGGCACAAAGTCCAAAACCAAGTCCTAGCATCAGAAGTGCATGCTTACTCATTGATAGCCAACTTCCACGCGGCGATTTTGTGACCATGCTGATTCGTCATGTCCAGAGGAAACAGGCTTTTCTTCACCGTAGCTAACCACTTCCAATTGGCTGCCGGTAACGCCTTGCGAACGCATCATTCTTTCAACTGACTTAGAACGTTGCTCGCCCAGGGCGATGTTGTATTCGCTGGAGCCGCGCTCGTCGGCATGACCTGCCAAAATCACTCTTTGGTTTGGATGTGATGCCAAATAACGGGCATGAGCAGCTACCACAGACACGTAGTCCTGTTTTACCTGGCTGCTATCTATTTCAAAGTAAATCACTTGTTTTGACAGTGGGTTGTTTGGATCGCTGAATTCTGGGCCCAAGTTTGCGCCAGAACCGGAAGCTAAACCATTGCCAGAACCAAATTGGCTACCAGACATGGAGCCATCGTTATAACCGCTAGTCGTCGATGCGTCGGTGCCTTGAGTAGAATCTGCCAAGCCGCCTTCTTCTTCGGTTGAACTACAGCCGGTCGTGATTAAAATAGCGGTCATGGCTAAAGCCAAATAGGTTTTGTTAAATCTCATCAATCTTCTCCAAATAATAAATAAAAATCAGGTAACGATAGTGTGAGGGCTATCGCTGTTGCAATCAAGGTGCCCAAGCCGGTTCGCGTACTTCCCCGCTTTCAAATGCCAATTTTTGTTGCATGGCGCCGTCTGTCGACGCTACTGATAGCGCAGATCTGCCACCACGATTAGATGCAAACAATATCATGCTACCGTTAGGCGCAAAACTTGGCGATTCGTCCAGATTTCCCTCGCTCAATACGTTGACGGTACGCGACGCCATGTCCATCACCGCAATGCGGTAACCGCCGCCGTTGCCGGTGACCATAGCCAAACTTCTGCCGTCTGCGGAGAAGCGGCCTCTGGCATTGTAATCGCCTTGAAACGTCAATCTGCTGGCTCTACCGCCGGAAGCCGGCATGCTGTAAAGCTGCGGTTTGCCCCCTTGATCGGAAGTAAACACAATCGTGCTGCCGTCAGGCGACCAAGTCGGCTCGGTATCAATCGACATGCCACTGGTCAAACGGGTCAAGCTGCGGTTTGCCAAGCCCAGAACATAAACATCGGGGCTGCCGTCCTTGGATAAGGTAATCGCCAAGCGACTGCCGTCAGGCGAAAACGCTGGCGCGCCATTGATGCCGGGATATGAAGACACGCTTTCCCGCTGACCTGACGCCAAGGTCTGTACCCAGATTTCCGAACGTTTGGTATGAAAAGACACATAAGCGATTTTGCTACCATCCGGCGACCAGGCTGGCGCCATAATGGGCTCTGGTGACTCGGCTATCGTACGCGGGTTATAGCCATCGGCATCTGCCACTTGCAGCATGTATTGTTTGCCATTGCCGCGAGCAGCACGCGTAACGTAAGCGATACGGGTGTTAAATGCGCCTTTACGGCCAGTGAGTTTTTCGTAAATCAAATCACTGATGTGATGCGCTGCTCGGCGCAGTTCATTGGCGCCCGCTGTCAGGCGATAGCCCATCAGTAACTGACCGTTACGCACGTTGAACAGATGAAACTGAATGTTGTAACTGCCACCGTTGCCAACCACCTGGCCTATCGCCATATAGTCTTGACCCAAAACTTGCCAGTCCTTGAAGTTGACCCGCTCCGGCTCGCTAGGCTTGGTCAGCATATCGTCTTCTGCCAAGGTTTTGAAAAACCCACTGCCACCCAAATCGGCACTTATGACATCCGACAATTTGACGTTACCGATAGAGCCTTGCTGGGCAAATGGTACGATCGCAATAGGCACGGCTGTCTGCGAGCCTTTGGTGATCTCAATGGTCAGACCTGCCGCCTGAGCCACCGAAAACATAGAGGCCAATAAGCCGATAACAAAAACTCTTGTGATTAAAATCATTCTGTTGGTTCCGTGGGTTTAATCCGGTTTAAACGATAAATTAAAAACTCTGTACTTCTGGTTGAATAAAATCTTGTCTTGCGGCACCGGCAACGGCGAGGCTTTTCTCACCGCATTTTCAGCCGAACGATCAAATATAGGATCGCCGCTACTGCCTACCACTACGGCATCCATTACATCGCCGCTCGGCAGCAATTTTACCTGAATTGTACATTTTAGGCCCGTTGTCGCTCCCATAGGCCTGATCCAAGCGCCTTCGGTTTTACTTTTGATTAAACCGTTCAGCCTGGCTTCTTCCGCGGCTGCCGCAGCTTGTCTTTCCTGTTCAGCTTTTGCCGCCGCCGCAGATGCCGCCGC
>CAIOHN010000011.1 GCA_903858105.1 uncultured Pseudomonadota bacterium
CGACTTTAGTGCCCAAATAGAAATCCGGGGTTAAGTATTCGCCCAGGGTCACCAGCGTGTCCTGCAGGCTTTCGCCTTCCTGCACCTCAAATTCGTCTATGCCCAACTTATCGGTAATCCAGGCAGCGTGACCGCCCGCATACGACATTGCCGCGCCCGCCAGCATATTGCCTTCGGATTTGCTGACCTGGCTTAATGAGCGCCCGGTAATCAGATAGGCCAGGGCTTCCGATTCCGGCAGGGCAGGGTCTGAGAATATACGGGTCTGTGGTTTTTGCAATGAGCCGCTCAGGCCCAGTACTGCGGTGACTTTTTTATCTTTTGAGACGCGGATGGCTTCGACATCCACCCACGGATCATCTACCGGGCCATTGAATACAAAGTGCCCTTGCCGCACCGTCAAGTCTTGTCCATAGCTTTTGTAACGGGCTTTTAACATATCGATTTTACCAAACAAGCTGGTTTTCTCGCCGGCTTTGCTCAGATGCAGTTTGCCAGCCAGATCGGTATTCAGTCCAAGCCCGGAGAAGCTGACTTGTTTGCCCAATTCAAGCTCAATATTCAGATCGATGCCGCGCGCAACCGGCATTTTTTCCGCGTGTTGCTCTTCACCGATGATGACTTCGTCCGCGCTGACTTTTACGGCATTTTCAGGAAACTCCTGGACTGCGAGTATTGCTTTGGGGATTTTCAAACTGCCACTAACATTGGCTTGTTTATGGGCAAATGTCAGTTTCAAGTGCGGCGACAGCGCAATTTGCGCCTCGGGCATTTTGGCAATTTCAAAATCATCGCCGGTAAGCGTTAACTCTACCGGCCAGCCTGTTTTGGCCTGCAAACTGGCAAAGCCCACGATATTAATCGTGCCGTCACCTGATTTTGCCGAGCCGCTGATTTGTAAACGCTCGTCAATATCGCCCAAAGCCAGGGCATCCAGTTTTAGCTCACGCAGCGAAATGCCCAAATCATTCACATCGATAGAATCGCCGATAAATTTTATGTCGCCTTTGGCTAGCGGAGTGCTCGGCGTACCTTGTAAAGTCAGGTCGGCAGTTAGACGGCCTTTGAGGTTTGATAGCTGCGGCACTAAGGGATTGAGTAATGATAAGGTCGCTATAGATGACGTTATAGTGCCTGATAGCGTTTGTTTTTGCTTATCCAGATTTAATTGGCTACGCAGATAATCCTGATTAGCCAAATTCAGGTCGAGCTCCGCCGAAATGGCATCGCCGTTAATGCTGCCCACCAATGACGAAGCGGACACAGGGATTTTTGTGTTCGAGTCACGGTTATCCAGCGCAATCGATAACGGCGGGCTATCGATGCGATAGTGTCCGGCCAAAAGGCCTTTCTGTTGTTGCAGATCGGCATGGAACTTGACCAAGCCATTTAGTTCTATGGATTGACTTGCGGGTGTAGTGTTTAAAAACACCGGCAGCATCGAGCCATTCAACTCAATGCTATTGTGCTGATCACCGGATGCCGCCAAATGCAGTGTTAACTCGCGCAAGCCAAGGCCTTGTTCAACCAGGTTTACCGAACCTTGGCTGAGGCTTAGTTGCCCCATGACCATGGGCTTTTGGGCTGTGCCTTTGATGATCAGGTCTGCGGTCAGCGAGCCCTGGGCGGCTGATAGTTGCGGGAAAAATGTCTCTGCTACTGCCAGTTCGCGTATCGATGCTATTAGTTGGCCGCTGATGGCTTGGCTTTCCCCCAAATGCCATTGCAACTGGCCACGGATGTAATCCTGCTGGGCCAACGCCATATCCATTGTGCTTGACAGCATATTCGCCTTGATGCTGCCCGATACGGTCGATGCACCCAGCGTCAGGGTTTTGTCGTCTAAAGACAGTTTTGCCGGGGAAATCCCCGCTTGAAAACGCCCGTTCAGCAAGCCCTGTTGTTGATTTAGGTCTGCGTCCGCGTTCAGCGTACCGGTGACTGCTACCTTGGCCGGTAATAATGGATTTAGCAAATGGCTGGGGAGTGCAGACGCCAGTAAATTGGCATTAAAGTCGCCGTTGGCTTGATAGCGTCCTTGTGTACACAGCGCAGCATTTTGGTGTACCAGACAGGTTTCAGACCATGTGGCATCGAAGCCTTGTGGGCGATGGGCGACGCTGACCGTGGGGGAGTGCTTGAGTTGCCACAGATCCGCATCCTGGCTAAATAAATTCAGTTTAGAGATCTCGGCTTGCCAATTTTCGCCTAACAAACTACCCGTCAATGCGGCTGAGATATTACCGTGCCGGGAATCCAGATCCACGTTGAATTGGTGCTGGGCAAGCGTACCGCGTCCTTCTAATCGCGCGCTATCTATTTGCAGCTCAGCGGATTTGATGGCCTTAGCCGACAACAGCAGTTTTGAGGTTTTGGCGGCATCGGCAGCGTAGTCGATGTCGACAGCCAACTGTTCGGCGCGCTGCTCGGCAAAACGCAGGCGTTTACCTTGCAACTGCAGTTTTATATCGGGATTTTGCCAGCTACCCTGCATGACGCCAGCACCTTTCAGACTGCCTCCCAGCGCTGGATGTAGCGTCTGCAGCGCCGGTGAATCAATGGCAAATTGCATAATAGCCTGCGATTGGCCGATATTGCCGTTGGCGCTAAGGCTATTTATGCCAGAACGTATTTCCAGGTTATCCACTTTAAATTGGTCGCCGTCTACCAACAGTTTGCCGTGCGCGTTAACCGGGGTGCTGCGTAATTGCCCGGTTAAATTGGCAAGCTCGGCATCCAATTGCAGTTTGTCGCCAAGCGAGCCATTGATGTGGCTGTTAAAGGTCAGCTTGCCCGGCATTTCGGGCAGCACAATGGCCGGATTAAAGTCTTGTGCAGTAGCGGCTAGCGCAAAACGTGGGGCGTCCTGCCAATCGACATTACCAGTGAGTAGAAACGAGCCGCTGGTTGACGTCAGTGCCAGTTTTTCGATAATCATGGCGGTTAGGCCGCCTTTGCCGGTAAACGTCAGACTGGCGTCTGGCAGATACTGTTGGGATAGCTGGCCACTCAGGCTGATTTGATAATCACGCAACAGACCGCTTAATTCCATGCTGCCTTGATCGCTTTTTATCTGCGCTGCACTGCTGGTGATAGGCCAGACCAGACTGTGCCAGTCGGCATGCGCAGTAATACGCGGCGCATTTGCTAAATCATCCAGTTTGCCTTGTAGATTAAATTGAAATGGCGCGGATAACTGGTTGCTGAAGGACAGCGCTTGCAGATTGCCGCTAAGCGTGGTGCTGCCTTGCACTAGCCCGCTTTGTTCGGTGTTGAGTTGCCAAGAGGCTGTGGCATTAACATTAAAATCCTGGTTTAAAGCCAATCGCCCCTGCGCGCTTGCGTTGCCAAGCGGGTCTTCTATGCTCAGCGACACGATGTTGAGTTGATCGTCTACTGTGTCGATTGCAAATTGTAGATTTTCAAGGTTTTGGACAAAATCGCCTTTTTGATAAGTCATACGATTTAGCAAGGCGTTTTCAATCGTGATTTGCAGCGGCAGATTTAGCTCAAACCTGCCGGTTTTTGGCGGTGTGGCAGTGTTGGCAAGGCTTACATTCAAACCGTCGATTGTTAGATCAAACAGGTGTAAGCGGCCCCACAGTAGCTGTTTGGGTTGCCAGCTAACCGCCAGTTTGTCGATGCTGATTGTTTCAGTTTCGCTTTTGTATTTAAGCTCAGATAGCGCGAACCGGTCTAGCAAGCGCCCTTCAAAGTTTGCAACGGCTATCTGGGCAGAAGACACCGACAAAACCTGCCTTAACAGCCATTGGCTACCGGCTTGGTTACTGATTAAGCCTAAAAAGCCGACCGGGATCAGCAATAGCAGCAAAATCAGTAGTGCTCTGCGTTTATTCATATCCGCGCGCCTGCGGCAAAATGAATTTGAAACGACGAGTCGGATTCATTCAACGGCAC
>CAIOHN010000012.1 GCA_903858105.1 uncultured Pseudomonadota bacterium
AGCAAATCGATACCCAATCCAGGTCTGGCATTCATTGGCAAATCGGCCACAGTCTCTTATCCAGGCTGCCAGCGGATCGCAATCTGATAGCGCTGGATAATTTGTTCACCATTGCCGCTCACTTAAACCAGGGCTGCCCTGCCTGTTTGGATGACGAGATAGCGTACTGGTTGGTGGACATCAACTGTAATGCCGGCACTAAAGCCCAGGAAGCGTTTAGCTACGAAGCGGCTAACGCATTTTTCCAAAAAGCACACCACTATTTGCCGGAAGACTGTTGGCAAACCGCTTATGCACTGAGCTTTAAGGTATCTCTATCTTTAGTTAAAACCGAAGTGATGTGCGGGCGGCATGATAGCTCAGAAGCCCTATTAAATCTTTTGATAGCACATGCTGCCAGCGATTTGGACAAAGCCGAAGCACTTGCCGTGCAGACGACGTCGCTGTCTGCCTTCGGCAACTTTAAACAGGCTATCGCCACCGCCAATCGCGGTTTGAGCTATTTCGACAAGGCCATGCCCGATGATCCGCAGCTAGCCAAGCAAGGTCTGGAAAACCTGCTGTTGCAGATCGAGCAATACGGTGATACGTGCGAAAAAATCCTCCAGATGCCGTTGACCGAGGAGCGGCAACGACAAATAGAACAGGCATTTTACAGCGAACTAATGCCGGATTTGTACATGAGCGGCCAACTACCGCAACTGTATTTGTCGGCTGCTCAGGCGATATTAAATTGTCTGCAAGGTGGCATGGCCGAATCCGTTATTTATGGGTTTTCGATTATGGGTGTCTATTTTGGCGAGCTAAGCAAATTCGAGCAGGCTTACCGCTACCAGAATCTGGCCCACGACCTGTGCGCCAAATACCCCTACACCTTTGGCGCCACGCGGGGGATGAATGGCATAGTTTGGTGCACTATGCACTCGCGCAGCCATCCGGCCGACATTGTCGATTACGCGCAAAAGGCCATTCAATCCGGCAAAACCTGTGGCGACTTATACAACGCGGGTTTGTGTTACGGCCCATTGCTGTGGAGTTTGCTGGCACAAGGCAAAAATCTGCGCGGGATTGAGGATGCTGCCGAGGAATGTTTAGTGTTTTCCCGCCAAAATCAATTGTCGTTTTCGGTAGGTCTGGCGCAGGCTGTTTTAAACGGCTGGGTCGCGCAAATGAAACTCGACGCCAAACCTGTTGATATGCGGGCCAGCGTGGAGCAGTGGCAGGCCGACCGTTATATTGTCGCTGCCGGTAGCTATTTTGCCCTGCTGGGCTTTGCCCAATATTTCATGGCCGATTACACAGCCGCCGCCCTGTCGCTAAAAGCCGCCGAAGGCTATTTACACGGCCTGACCGATAACGTGCTGACACGCTTGTGGTATGTCTTCCGAATTTTGAATCAATTGCGTTTACCAGAAGCGTTGGAGGGAGCGGAAATCGATAGCGAAATCACGCCCTTGCTCTGCCAACTGGAAAGCTGGGCGCAACTTGGCCCTTTGCTCAAGCCTTACCTGATGTATATCTATGCTGAAATCGCCTTGTATCAGGGCCAATACCGCGAAGCACGTAATCTGTATTTAGATGCCATCGCTTTGTCCTTGGCGCAAAACTACAGTTTGCTGACCGGACATATCTACGAATCCTTGGCCGAATTACTGCTTAAACACCACTTAGGTGATTCTGCGCTCTATTTTGGCGAAGCGCGCCGCCATTATCGCTTGTGCCGGGCTGACGCAAAAAGCAATCGCCTGCAGGAACGCCATCAATACGTCAGCCCCGACACCGGCCAACGCGTTGCCAAAATCAGCCCTGCTCCAAAAACGCTACCCAGTCTGGACATCAATTACTTGATGAAATCGGCGCTTGCGCTATCGGCGGAAATCGACTTAAGCCAGTTGATGCAAAAAATCATGGCGGTGGTTTTGGAAAGTTCCGCGGCGCAACATGGCTATTTGTTGATCAAGCAAGAAGGCGAATTACGGGTCGCCGCCGAACAGCATATCGGCAAGAAACGCTGCCTTCGCAAACATTACTACAGCCTGCACAAGGCCCAGGCAATTTGCCGGGCAGTGGTCAATTACGTGCAGCGCACCCAGGAAAAAGTGGTGTTGCGCGACGCCTGCAGCGAGGGCGACTTTCAACACGCGCCGGAGGTAATAGCGCTGGGATTACGTTCGGTATTGTGTTTACCGGTCATCAAGCAAACCGAATTAATCGGTTTGCTGTATTTGGAAAACCGCCTATCGGCAGGTGTATTTACCGCGGAAAAAATCAATATGACCGAGTTATTAACCGCACAGGCTGCCATTTCCCTGGAAAACGCCCGTCTGCTGGAACAAACCCGGCAGGCGTATAAACAATTACAGGAAAATCAGGATCATATGCTGCAAATGGAAAAATTATCAGCACTCGGCACACTGGTTGGCGGCGTCGCGCATGAGATTAACAATCCCCTGATGGGAATAATGAACTTTGTCGAATTTGTGTTGGATCGCAGCGGCGACCCCAAGTCCCGACAGGTGCTTGGCCAGGCGCTACAGCAAATCCAGCGCATCAAGAACATCGTCGCCAATATGCTGGTGTTCATGCACAGCAAAAACACCCAAACCGGTAGCAGTTCAGTCGAAGAGGTGTTGGGCCAAACCTTGTTGCTAATCGAGGGCGAATTGCGCAAAGCCGCCATCAGCGTACGCATCGATTTATCTGAAAACCTGCCGGCTGTCGCCTGCACACCAGAAAGTTTGCAGCAAATTCTGATCAATCTGCTGATCAATGCTCGCGATGCACTGCGGGGTATCGAGCAGCCACTGATACAAATTGTCGGTCATGTCTCGGGGCAAACCGTCGATTTATGTATTAAAGACAATGGTACAGGCATTCCAGAAGAATTCCTCAGCCGTATGTTCGATCCATTTTTCACCACCAAACCGCCGGGCCAGGGTACTGGCCTGGGTTTATCGGTTACTCGTCGCTTGGTTCAAGATGCTGGCGGCTCGATTAAAGTCGAAACGCGCGTTGGCGAGGGTTGCTGCATGCGTTTAAATTTTCCCCCTACTATTTAAATGGAGATAAAGCTGATGACAAATAATATTTTGGTAATTGACGATGATCCGGCGGTACGCAGTGCCTTTAAGCTAATTTTGGAAGAAGAAGGCTACAAGGTACGCGAAGCAGAGGACGGTTTGCAAGGCATTGCGATGGTGGAAATTGAACGCCCTGATTTGATATTTTTGGATTTGCGAATGCCGGGTATCAATGGTGTGGAAACCCTGCGTCGCCTGAAAATGCTCGACAAAACCCTTAACGTTTATATTGTCACGGCTTTCGCAGCCGAGTTCATGGATCAACTGAAAGATGCTCACAACGAAGGCTTGCAGTTTGAACTGGCCAGCAAACCCTTGTCCGCTTCGCAAATCAGAAACATCGCCCAGGTCGTCGACATTACCAAAGCGCATGAAGAACACCGAGCCAGCCACCATAAACTGGTACTCACTCTTTACGTGGTTTCGCTTAACCAAGAAACCCGCCGCCTGGTTCAGCAAATTAGCACTGTACTGGCCAGTATTTACGAGCCTGGTCATTGGGTTTTTGAGGTGGTTGAAGTGCTAGGCATGCCCGAAAAAGCCCTGGAAAAAGAGGTGTTCGCGACGCCGATGCTGGTGCGAGATTTGCCAGCACCCGTGTTAAAGCTACTCGGCGACCTCTCCAGACTATCGTCGGTAATGGCCGCCATTACCACCCAAACGACTGGCGCGGGTGCTCAAACTATGATCGTTTGACTCTATGACCGCATCTTACCCAATGGCCCAAACCCACAAACAACTCAAATTGATACTCGACACCATCACCGACGGCGTCATGGTGGTTAACCCAAAAGGTACGGTTATTTACGCCAATCAGGCTGCTGATCAGCTTTTGGAGCGCGGCAGTCTAATCGGCCAATCGCTGGCGATTCCTATTCCGACTGATAAAATCCAATTTCAGGACATAAACTTGATTCGGCCCAGCGGCATAGCCTGGGCAGAGTTGCGTTCCACGCCGCTGGAATGGGACGACAGTCAGGCCTATGTCATTGGTCTGCGCGACATCACCGCCCGCAAACAGGCCGAAATCGCCCTGCAGGAAAGCGAGTTACTGTTCCACACTTTATCGAAAACCGCGCCGGTAGGTATTTTTCGCACAAATCAGGTGGGCGACTGCGATTACGTGAATCAACGCTGGTGTGAGATTACCGGCCTACCCTTCAGTAAGGCACATGGTAAAAGCTGGATAAACGGCTTGCTTGCGGAGGATAAGGAACGTGTCAGCCAGGAATGGTGGCGCTGCATCGCCGCCTTACAACCCTTCAATATGCAATACCGCTTTCAGCAAGCGGACGGCAGTACTCGCTGGGTAGTCGGCCGCGCCGAACCGGAATTGGACGAGTCGGGGGGACTGTGCGGTTACGTCGGCACCATCACCGACATCTCCGACATCAAAGCGAATGAAGAACGTTTAAGCCAAGCCGCTGCGGTTTTTGAAAGCACCCGCGAAGGGGTAATGATCACCGACGCCAGCCGGAAAATTTTAATGGTCAACAAAGCGTTTACCGACATCACCGGCTTTAGTACTGAGGACGTGATCGGCAAAAAACCCGGCATCATGGGTTCTGGTAGACATGGCATCGATTTTTACCGGGAAATGTGGGCTCATATTGCTCGTACCGATCATTGGCAAGGCGAAATCTGGAACAGACGCAAATGCGGTGAAGTCTACCCGGAATTATTGAGCATTAGCACCGTCAAGAACGACGCCGGCAAAGTGACGCATTATGTCGGGGTATTTGCGGATATTTCCAAACTAAAAGCTTCGGAAATGGAACTTGAGTTTCTGGCGCACCACGACCCGCTCACCAAATTGCCAAACAGAATGCTGTTCCTGTCCCGCCTACAACATAACATCGAAAAAGCCCGTCGCCACGCCAATAAAATGGCGGTATTGATGCTGGATTTGGATCGTTTCAAGGATGTTAACGATAGTTTTGGACATTTGGCCGGTGACGACTTATTACAACTGGTTGCCAACAGCTTAACTGCCAGATTACGCACTAGCGATACCGTTTGCCGACTTGGCGGCGACGAATTTGTAGTGTTACTGGAAGACGTCAATCACCCCGAAACCGCTGCCTATGTAGCCACCCAGATTATCGAGGCTTTAAGTCAGACCTGGCGCCTGGCCAGCGGTCACGAGGTGCGTATCGGCGTGAGTGTGGGCATTGCCATGTTTCCAGAGCATGGCGTGTCGTCCGATGAACTCATCCAGCAAGCCGACACCGCCTTATATCAAGCCAAAAACGAAGGCCGCAACCGCTTTAAATATTTTTCCGAGGATTTAACCCGCGCCGCCCGCGAACGCATCGATATTGAAATTAGGCTGCGTCTGGCAATAGAACAAAACGAATTGCGGGTATTTTTTCAACCGCAAATCAATGTCGATACCGGCGAGATTATCGGTGCCGAAGCGCTGGTGCGTTGGCAAACCGCAAGCGGCGAACTGATACCGCCGGTTCGCTTTATCCCCATAGCCGAAGAAACCGGGCTGATTACCACGATTGGCAATTGGGTATTAAGGGAAACCTGCAAGCAAGGCCAACGTTGGTTGCAGGCAGGCTTTAACCCCTTACGTTTAGCCGTCAACTTGTCGCCACAACAGTTTTTACATAGTGACATCAGTGATGTGGTAGCCAACATTCTGGCAGAAACCGGATTCCCGGCCAATTGCCTGGAACTGGAACTCACTGAAAGCGCCTTAATGAAGCGCGAAAAAGAAGCCATCGAAATTCTGCACAAACTGCATGATTTGGGTGTGCATCTGGCCATCGACGACTTCGGCACCGGCTATTCGTCGCTGGCATACCTCAAACTGTTTCCCTTGGATGTATTAAAAATCGATAAAAGCTTTATAGACGATATTCCTGAGCATACCGACGACATGGAAATTACCGCCACCATCATCGCGATGGCTAAAAACCTGCGTATGCAAGTCGTCGCTGAAGGCGTGGAAACCCCTGAGCAATTAGCTTTTTTGAAAAGTCGGCAATGCAATTTTTACCAAGGCTATCTGACCAGCAAGCCGCTACCGATCGCCGAATTTGAGACGTTTCTGCACCAATACCAAGCAAACAGTTTTGCTTAAAGTCTATCTTTAAAAACTTCCGGTAGCCCACGATGCCTTTAATTTAAGCTGTTTACCTGCCGTAGGGTCGAATTTATTCGACCCTATAAAGCCAACTGTGCGCAGTGTTTAGCTAAACCGCGGAAAAAAGTTATAATGCGGTTTTTTAACCTCACCAAAAGGATCAAAAGATGGCTGACAATCTGATTGCACCTTCCATACTTTCCGCAGACTTCGCGCGTTTGGGCGAAGAAGTTGTCAATGTATTAAATGCGGGCGCCGACATTGTGCATTTTGATGTTATGGACAACCATTTTGTGCCTAATCTGACGATCGGCCCACTGGTCTGCGAAGCGCTGCGTAAACATGGCGTTACCGCACCTATCGACGTGCATTTGATGATAAACCCGGTTGACCGCATCATCCCTGATTTCGCCAAAGCCGGTGCCAACTTCATCACTTTCCATCCAGAAGCCTCGGTACACATCGACCGTACCCTGCAACTGATCAAAGACAACGGCTGTAAAGCCGGTCTGGTGTTTAACCCAGGTACACCGCTGCATTATCTGGATCACGTGCTGGACAAACTGGATATGATTTTGTTGATGTCTGTTAATCCAGGCTTCGGCGGTCAATCCTTTATCCCGTCTGCGCTGGACAAACTGCGTCAAGTCAGAAAAATCATTGACGACAGCGGTTTTGACATTCGTTTGGAAATCGACGGCGGCGTTAAAACCGACAACATCCGCGAAATCAAAGAAGCTGGTGCCGATACATTCGTCGCAGGTTCAGCCATTTTCGGCAAACCAGACTACAAAAAAGTCATCGACGAAATGCGCGCAGAATTGGCTAAAGCCAAGTAATCCGCCGCATGTCAGACCGTAGCGACATCGTGGCGTTACGGTCTGGCCTCTTCTTACATGTTTTCAAAAAAGCCTCCATCCAAGTAGGCGCGTTTGCCGCCATAATTATCGTGTCCGTTTACGATAATTTGCACCGGACGATCCGGTAAAAACCAAGTGCCGAAACAAACAAGTAAAACGCTCCTGGCGCTGGAACGGCCGTAGCCTCAAGGTGATAAGAATAGCTATCAACACCATGCCGCAAAAGGTAATCAATACTAATTCTGTCATTAGCTATTTGTCCGCTCAATCCTTGAGAAACAGTGTCGAAAGGTAACATCGGATAGATTTTATCTGTACATGCATCGGGGGAATCGGCTGGCTCTCCACAGGCAAAGGGATAAAAACTGAAATCTGTTACATTTTTTAATTTAAATAAAAAGCTTGGCAGCACTGCATTAGTAATTGCCGAATTCGCAAACCCAATCCAGTCAGCTACATCATCGCCTGCCACTGGGTTGTCGATATAATATAAGGCGACATCGAATGACCCAACAGGATGATAAATTGCGGGAGATTGCCAAGGCCACTCAAATGGCGTCGAGTACCTCACAGTACTGGCGTCTGTGGCAACTACATAGTGCCTTCTTTCAATATTGACTTGGGAGTTAGTTGCGACAGCAGCGTTTGCACAACTGGTAATTAAGATAGCAACCAGAAAAGCGATAAAACAACGAACATCGAGCCTATCTACATTCATGAGCGTTCTCCAACGACTGGACTGCATCAAAATAGGTACTGCTTGATTTTATGCTTCTCCAGTAAAGCACAATAACCACAATTTATTCAAGTGTAACAATTCAGCTTTCGGCAAGTAGACAGTGCCTGGATGCAGCGCAGCGGAATCAGGGGCAAGCGGGCTTTGAATCCCCGTATTTCGCTGCGCTGCATACGGGCTACGGATCAGGTTTTTCTGCTTGAATCTACTGTCCACCGGCCTTACATCAACACCAAAACCTGCTCCAGTATTTTGCCGTTGGTCGCCAGAATTTGCTTGGGAAAGACACCGGGATTGCCCTTAAAATCCGTGATACTGGCACCTGCCTCTTGGGCTATCAAGGCACCGGCTGCAACGTCATACAGGTTAAGTTCCTGCTCCCAGAAGGCATCGACCTGCCCGTCCGCCACGGTGCATAAATCAAGAGCTGCCGAACCTAAACGGCGTTGGCCGGTAGTGGCTTGGGCGATGCGGGCGAAGCGGGCCAGATTGTTGTCGTCCAGGTACTGGCGCAAACAGGCAAAGCCGGTAGACACCATGCTACTGGCCAGACTGGTTTCGTCGGAAACATGAATGGGTTTGCCGTTTTTCCAGGCACCCTTAGCTTTTTCGGCGCAGTAATAATCGTCCAAGGCCGGGGCGTAAACCGCACCCATGATTAATTCGCCGTCGATCTCCAAGGCCACGCTGATGCCCCAGAAATACTGGCCTTTTGAGAAGGAATGAGTGCCATCGATAGGATCGACAATCCAGCGACTGGTTTGATTGGCTGTTTGCCCGCTTTCTTCGCCCCAAAATCCAAACTCAGGACTATGGTCGCTTAATGCCTGTTTTAAATAGTTTTCCACTGCAACATCGGCATCAGTAACCAAATCACGGGCACTTTTTTTGTTAACGGCCAAATTGGGCAGATCGTTGAAATAGTTCATCGCTACGCTGCCTGCGGCACGCACGACTTTTTCCAGAGTATCTAATGTGATGGGCATAATGTTCTCGGTTATAAATTAAGGGAATCTCTAAAATTCAAAAACGCCTTCTCCTTTATGTCCCTTGGACGCCCTGGGACAAGATTGAGAGGGGTTAATCATTTATTTTACCCCCTGACCCTAACCCTCTCCCTGAGGGAGAGAGGACTTTTAGAGGTTCCCGTAAGTAAGCGGGGAAATGGTCGCCCTGCTTACTATGCGAAAACGTATTTTAACCCACTGAGCCGGTGTTTATAGATTGTGATAGCCGGTTTCTTCGTGCAACACGATGTCCAGACCTTGTTGCTCTTCGTCTTCACCCACGCGTAAACCGATAAACTGATCAATGAGTTTTAACAAAACATAGCTAAACAAGCCGCTCCAGACAACGGTTACCAGTACGCCAAGGGCCTGCACCGCCACCTGTTCGCCCATGCTAACGCCGTTTAAACCCAAGCCACCCAAGCTTTCGGCAGCGAAAACGCCGGTTAAAATTGAACCCACGCAGCCTCCCACGCCATGCACTGGAAATACGTCGAGCGAGTCGTCGATTTTTAAACGTCGTTTAACAAATTGCGTGGCGTAAAAACACACTATGCCAGCGACGATACCAATCACCAATCCGCCGATCGGCCCGACAAACCCGGACGCCGGTGTAATCGTACCCAGCCCGGCAACCATGCCGGTGACAATACCCAATACGCTGGGTTTGCTGAAACGCAGCCATTCGATGGTCATCCAGGTCAAAGCGCCTGCTGCAGCGGCAATGTGAGTGACCGCAATGGCCATGCCAGCACTGCCATCTGCTTTAAGTGCGCTGCCGCCGTTAAAACCAAACCAGCCAAACCAAAGCATGCCAGCACCGGTTACTACCATCGTCATGTTGTGCGGCGGCATGGCGACGTTAGGAAAACCTTTGCGATTACCCAATACCAATGCGGCCACTAACGAGGCCACCCCGGCGTTGACGTGGATCACAATCCCGCCGGCAAAGTCCTTTACACCCAATGTCGCCAGCCAGCCGTTGCCCCAAATCCAGTGACAAATCGGCATGTAAACCACGATTAACCAAAGCGCACTAAACCAGAGCATCGCCGAAAACTTCATCCGTTCCGCATATGCACCCACAATCAGGGCCGGGGTGATGATCGCAAAAGTCATTTGAAACATGAAAAAAACAGTTTCTGGAATATCGCCGATCAGGTTTTGGGTACTCATGTCCGGTAAAAATATTTTGCTGCCGCCGCCCAGAAATTGCTGCCAGTTGCCGCCATCGGTGAAAGTAAAGCTATACACGCCAGCTAACCATAAAATGGATATCAGACAGGTAATGGCAAAGCACTGCATTAACACTGATAAAACGTTTTTACTTCTGACCAGGCCACCGTAAAACAGCGACAGGCCGGGTATGGTCATGAACAATACCAGGGCGGTGGAGGTTAACACCCAGGCGGTGTTGGCTTGGTTAATACCGTCGGCGAATGCCTGTGTCGGCACTATTAAGCTGAATGCAATGAGCATCAGCACTCGTATTATTGTTGTCATTGGCGTTATACAAAATGATGGTGTGTTGTTATTTTTATTGAATATGTCTTTAAACGACAAAATCGCCCTGGTCTGCGATAGCGCGCAGACCAGGGCGATTTTTGATGTATTGCGTTCTTACTACGATCTGTGCGAAGCCTATATAGCGTCTTCTCCGGTCTCGCCGGTTCTAATGCGAATAATCTGCTCCAGGTTGGTCACGAAAATTTTACCGTCGCCGATTTTTCCGGTGTTTGCGGCTTTGACAATAGTTTCCACTGCCTGATCCACGACATGCTCGGCAACTGCGATTTCCAATTTAACCTTGGGTAAAAAATCGACGACATATTCCGCACCCCGATACAACTCGGTATGGCCTTTTTGTCTGCCGAAACCTTTAACCTCAGTCGCCGTTACCCCAGCCACGCCGATCTCCGACAAGGCTTCCCTGACGTCGTCCAGTTTGAATGGTTTGATAATCGCTGTAATTAATTTCATGCTATCCCCAAATGCTAATGATTAAAGAGCTGTTTTACACTGTTGCCGGCGATGATAAATATGTATTTTTCG
Organism: uncultured Pseudomonadota bacterium; assembly: GCA_903858105.1. GTDB lineage: Bacteria > Pseudomonadota > Gammaproteobacteria > Methylococcales > Methylomonadaceae > Methylomonas. The sequence goes on from CAIOHN010000012.1 coordinate 10,830, forward strand.
CCTAAATTTACCCCGGCAAAAGCACCAAAATAGCCCTTTATGATAACAAAAACGGGCAGCCGTCGCAGGTCGCCCGCATTGTTAATGTTAAGCGCAGTTAGACAGCCTAAACGTGATACGCTGTTTCGCCGTGTTCTTCGACGTCCAGACCAACACGTTCTGTGGCTTCGCTGACGCGCAATCCAACCGCTACGTCGGCAATCTTGAAGGCCACGAAAGACACCACGCCGGACCATATAATCGCCACACCAACGCCCCAGGCTTGGCTGATAAATTGGGTCAGCATGCTGTAATCAGGCAGAGTGGCGTTGGTCACATAGTCCCATACGCCGGTACCGCCCAAAGCCGGACTGGCAACCACTGCAGTTCCCAATGCGCCCAGCATACCGCCAACGCCATGTACACCAAAGGCATCCAGCGAGTCATCGTAGTTCATTTTACGCTTCAGGAAGGTTACCGACCAAAAGCATACGGCGCCGACCACCAGACCTAAACCAATAGAGCCCATAGGCCCTGCCCAGCCGCAGGCTGGTGTGATGGCAACCAAACCCGCAACAGCACCGGACGTAGCACCCAGCATACTGGGTTTACCACGCACCAGCCATTCAGCACCCATCCAGGCCAGTGTCGCAGCAGCAGCAGCCAGCAAGGTGTTAACAAACACCAGCGCAGCCAAGCCGTTGGCTTCCAGGTTGGAACCGGCGTTAAAGCCAAACCAGCCAATCCAGAGCAAGGACGCACCAATCATGTTCATGGTGACGCTGTGCGGCGCGATGAACTCTTTACCGTAACCAATGCGTTTGCCTATCATCAAGCAACCCACCAAGCCCGCGATACCGGCATTGATATGCACTACAGTACCGCCGGCAAAGTCCAGCGCACCTTTTTGGAACAGAAAGCCCGCAGTCGCACCGGCCGTTTCAGCAGCGGCGGCGTCTGTGTAAGCGTCTGGACCGGCCCAATACCAGACCATATGCGCCATCGGCAAGTAACAAAAGCTGAACCAAATCAGGGTAAACAGCAGCACCGCGGAGAATTTAACCCGCTCCGCGAACGCGCCGATAATCAACGCCGGAGTAATGGCGGAAAATGTCAACTGGAAGGCTACGTAGATAAATTCGGGTACGTAGACGCCTTTGCTAAAGGTGGCAGCCATCGAATCGGGCGTAATACCTTTCAAGAAAGCTTTACTAAGACCACCGAAGAAGGCATTACCTTCGGTAAACGCAACGCTGTAACCGTAAGTGGCCCACAAGATCGCCGTCATAGAAAAGATGACAAAAACCTGCATCAAGACCGACAACATATTTTTGGCGCGCACCATGCCGCCGTAGAACAAGGCCAAGCCGGGTATCACCATCAAAGCAACCAATACTGTTGCGACAATCATCCATGCGGTATCGCCCTTATTGACTGTAGCTTGCACGGCGGGCGCCACAACTTGCTCCACGACCGCGACAATGCTTGCTTCTTCGGCAAACGCCATTCCCGAGACACCAAACAGCGCAAACAGCGCCATGCCTGATAAATATTTCATTGTTCGTTTCCCCATCTTGGAATTAAAGAGCTTCTTCGCCGGATTCGCCGGTTCTAATCCGAACCACCTGCTCCAAATCAGTCACAAAAATTTTGCCATCGCCGATCTTGCCGGTATTGGCGACTTTTACAATCGCTTCTACCGCCTGCTCCAGCAAACTGTCGGCCACAGCTACTTCAATTTTTGCCTTGGGCAAAAAATCCACAACGTATTCGGCGCCGCGATACAACTCTGTATGACCTTTCTGCCTACCAAATCCTTTTACTTCAGTCACCGTTACGCCAGATACACCGATATCCGACAACGCTTCACGCACGTCGTCCAGCTTAAACGGCTTAACTACCGCTGTTATCAGTTTCATAGTTCAACACCTCGTTGCTTGAGTTAATAAATTCCCGAAACAAGCAAAGCAGGTTGCATGCCATTATTTTATGCCTATGATTTACAAGGGATTAATGTAGAAGATGATTGAATTAACAACATATTTGCACGGAATTGGTGCAAACCTTTTTGGCTTGCACCACGACGATCCATGTGTTTTAAACTTGTTTAATGCGCTTGCAGTAGCTTGTCGACGTCTCATCGGCGCATATTGTCGCAGACGCGCCACATCGCACCATCTTGGAACAATAATTCAAATTCGCACCATTTAGGCTCGATCACTAGCCGTTTTACAACAGCTATGTTGTTGATTTTCAACAAATCAAAACTGGCCCGAAAAATGCTGTTAGCTTTCCATGAGCAATTCACAAAAAGAGGTAAGCACCATGAAACACACCACCCATTCGCCAAAGTTAAGGGCTCGCACTTATCTTGTTGGTTTTTTGGCACTGTGCAGCAGCACCGTCGGCGCTGAAACCTGGAGCCAAGCATCCGGCCTGCTGGACGCCGCAGGCATCGATCCTAATAAATCAAAATTTATGACCGATCACAATTTGAAATTCGGCGGCTGGCTGGAAACCAGTGTGGGCGCAAACCTAAATGCACCACACGACGGCTTTAACGGCCCCGTCACATTTAACGATAGAACAGCTGAAATTCAGATGAATCAGTTGTACTTCTATTTGCAAAAAGCGATTAATGTCAGCGGTGATTCCTTCGATATTGGCGGTCGCGTTGATTTTATGTACGGCACCGACGCCATTTTTACCCAAGCCTACGGGAATCCATCGTTTGATCCGTCCACAGGCAATGCAACAGGTGGCCGTGGCGACTGGGATCTGTATTTATCTGGCGACCGCTTCTACAATATTGCGCTGCCACAAGCTTATGCTGAATTTAACTTACCCGTTGGTAACGGTATTGCTGTTAAAGCCGGCCACTTTTACACACCAATTGGTTACGAAGTAGTTACTTCACCAGACAACTTTTTTGTCACCAAGCCCTACACCATGCAATACGGCGAACCATTCACCCACACCGGTGTTTTGGCCAGCTACACCGTCAACCCTAACTGGGCGGTATCGGCTGGCGCTGTCACCGGCAGCGGCACAGGCGGCTGGGATGGCAACTTCAACAAAAATGTAGGCAACTGGTCATTCCTGGGCGGCGTCACCTGGACCAGCGATGATACCGGTACCTCTTTGGCGTTAACCTCAACCGCTGGCGAACAATCAGAAACAAATAGTTCTAAATGGGCAATGTATAGTTTGGTGGGCAAACACAACTTTACCGACAAACTGCATTACATCATTCAACATGATCACGGCTATGCCAACAACGTCGTCACAGGCAACGCATCGGCAGCAGCAGGCGCTATTGCCACGCAAAATGCTGAATGGTACGGCATTAACCAATACTTGATTTACGATGTAAACGACAAGGTTTCAGCAGGGCTTCGCGCCGAATGGTTTCGTGACAACAATGGCTTTAGAGTTAACGGCCCAGGACGCTGTGTAGCTGGAGCGCAAGCTAACGGCAACACCACATGTGGAGATGCTTGGGCAGGTTACTATGGCGACAACGCCGCATTCTTGTCGCAAGGCAGCGGTTATTACTCACTTACCGCAGGTCTAACATACAAACCTGCCAAATGGTTAAACCTGCGTCCAAACGTGCGCTGGGATCACAGCGACCAAATTAGAGCCTTTGCCGGCGGCCACAGCCAAGACCAAGTGTTATTTACCGCAGATGCAGTCATTACGTTCTAGTCTGGAAACCGGACAAAATAGCGTTTGAACCACTAAGCCTTCAGCAACTCCCCAAGGGTGCTGGAGGCTTTGTTTGTTATAGCTCTTTACGGCATTTGATGATATTGTTACAGCCGTTTTTAGCACCTTAATCACAACAACTATAAAGTAGGAGAATCTTTCTAATGTCTGTTGCTCACGTTCTGAAATTAATCCAAGAAAACGACATCAAATTCGTCGACTTCCGCTTCTGCGACACCCGCGGTAAAGAACAGCACGTTACTTTCCCTGCCCACACTATCGATGAAGATACCTTTGAAGAAGGTA
>CAIOHN010000013.1 GCA_903858105.1 uncultured Pseudomonadota bacterium
GATGAACCGCCGGTACCGTAAGGCTGCTCTAAATCAGCCAAAGTGCTCGCCAACTTACCCGACCAAACCTTTCGCAATGCGGCTTTGATGGCATCGGCTTGCGGCTGACAATGCAGAATGCTTGCTGCGCACAGCCGACCGCGTTGGCGGTCACCGATATTAATCGTGGCGATTTTAAAAGCTGGCGCCTCCAGAATACCACTGGACGAGTTGCCCACCACCGCATCGACATGCCGCATCGCTGACAAATAGCGTAGCGAACCCAGCGACACAAAAGCGGCGACTCGTTGCGGATGACGATCCCGATATTCTTCAATCAAGCGCGCGATGATGCGACCATCTGCATCGGCGTTGCTATAGGTAAAAATCACATGCGCATCTGCGAACTCATCCAAAGCCAGCAATAGTTGCGAGAATTGCTCGGCGGCAGTCGCATTTTCCAAAGTGACAGGATGAAACGTCACCAACAGATTGCGCTTGGCCAACTTAAAGTCTATCGCCGCTTCAAAGGCTGCGCGCTCCAGCAATGGCAAGCGATGCACATTATCCAGTCCCGGCGCGCCGACGTTGAATACCCGCTCAGGTGCCTCGCCAAGTTGAATCACCCGCTGCCGATACACTTCTGTGGCGGTAAAGTGAAAATGCGATAACTTGCTCAGCGCATGGCGTATCGCGTCATCCACTGCACCTTCAGTCAGTTCGCCGCCGTGGATATGTGCGATGGGTAAGCGCAGACTCATGGCCGCCTGCGCCGCGGCGAATATCTCGAAGCGGTCACCCAGCACAACAACAATGTCCGGCTGTAAATCGGCCAAAGCATCAACCAAACCGATCAATCCCAAGCCCATCGCCTTGGCTATGCCGACCGGCGTGTCGGACGATAGCAACATTTCCACTTTACGATTTATGGTAAAACCGTCGGCGGCAATTTGTTGCCAGGTTAAGCCAAATTCCGGCGATAAATGCATGCCGGTGACCAGCAATTGCAATTCAAGCTCAGGATCTGCCTGAATCTCCTTTAACAACCAATACAGTAAACCGTATTCGGCCCTCGAACCGGTGACGACGCAGATTTTGCGTGGCGCGACCATCACAAAATCACACTGCTGGGTACATTCACCAGCCTCTGCGCCAAGCGCCGCGATTGGCTTAGCCCGTCGGTTTGGCAATACCGATACATCGACAAATCCGGCATCAACTCCCACAACGGTCGAGTCATCACGCCCTGGGCGTTACTGTATTCCAGAAAGGCATCACGCTGGGTCAGGTCGTCCAGCAACAGCGCGTTCAGCCAATAATTGGCTTGCGTTCCTGATGGTTCGACGACAACTTGGGCGCCGTTGGCATGCGCCCAGTCCAGATAACGTACAGCAAGTGCGCGTTTACGTTCAACAAAATTGGGTAATTGTTCCAATTGCGCCAAACCCAAAGCTGCGTTCAAATTCGGCATCCGATAGTTATACCCTACTTGATCGTGCTCAAATTTCCAGGCATGCGGCAATTTAGCGGTGGTGGTCAGATGCTTTGCTTGTTTGGCCAGCGCGTCGTCATTGGTCAAAATCATGCCACCACCACCCGTGGTAATGATTTTATTGCCGTTAAAACTGAGTACACCAAGCTTACCGAAGCTGCCGCAATGTTTGCGTTCGACGCCCGATACCCACGATCCCAGCGCCTCGGCCGCATCCTCTACTATCGGGATGCCGTATTCCTCACATACCCTCAGCAAGCCTGTCATGTCACACGGATGACCAAAGGTATGCATGGGCAAACAGGCGGCAATGCGTTTGCCGCTGATTTTGTTATAGACGCCATCGTCAAAGCGTTCGCAGTGGTGTGCCAAAAACTCGGCCACTGCCGATGCTGACAAGCCGAGTGTGTCCGCATCTATATCGACAAACACCGGCTCAGCACCGCAATAATTAATCGCGTTGCAGGTGGCGACGAAAGTCACGGCCTGGGTTATGACTTCCTCTCCCGACTCCACGCCAGCCAGCAATAAGGCGATATGCAAGGCAGCAGTGCCGTTAACGGTAGCAACCGCGTGTTTAACGCCACAGTAGTCGGCGATCTTGTTCTCGAACTCGGCGACGTAAGGCCCAACGCTGGAGACAAAAGTGCTGTCGATCACATTCAATAAATACTGCTTTTCGTTGCCGACAAAACGCGGTTCGTGTAGCGGAATGAAGGCGTCGGTTTGGTAAATTTCCCTAACCTGCCGCACAAAGCTGTCAAACATTGTAAATATCCGCTTTGTATTTTTTCAGGTTTTCGGGCAGGCAAAACCAGTTTACGGTGTGTCGCAAGCCCTCTTCCAGGCTGACTTGCGGGGCAAAGCCGGTCAATGATTTGATCTTGCTGTTGTCGCACCACAAGCGATTCACTTCCGACTTTTCCGGCCGAAGTCGCTGCTCATCCAGCAAAAACTCAACGTCGCTGGCCATGATGCTTTTGATAAGATTTAAGGTGTCCCCCACCGAAATTTCAAAATTTGAGCCTATGTTCACTATCTCGCCGATGCTGTTGTCGGCTTCGGCCAAGGCAATAAAGCCACGACAGGTGTCTTCGACGTAATTAAAGTCGCGGGTTGGCGTTACATCGCCGAGCTGAATTTGTTTTTTGCCAGCGGCAATCTGCGTGATGATGGTCGGGATCACCGCTCTGGCCGATTGGCGCGGGCCGTAGGTATTGAATGGTCTGGCGATAGTGAGCGGCAACTGAAAGGCATTGAAAAAACTTATCGCCATGGCATCGGCAGCGATTTTTGAGGCGCTGTACGGTGATTGCGGTTGTAGCGGATGTTTTTCGTCGATCGGCACATATTGGGCGGTGCCGTAAACCTCGCTGGTCGAGGTATGGATCACCCGCGCCACCCCTGCATCGCGGGCGGCCTGACAGATGTTTAAGGTGCCACGGATATTGGTATCGACGTAGCTGTCCGGCGCCTGATACGAGTAAGGAATCGCGATCAGTGCGGCCAAATGAAATACCGTATCGATGTCCCGACAAATGGCGCGGCAAAACGCCGGATCACGCACGTCACCGCTCACCACTTCAATGCTATCTTTACAGGCAGCGCTGTCTAACCAGCCCCAGCTATTAAATGAGTTATATTGCGCTAACGCTCTGACCTTAAACCCACGCGCCACCAACATTTCGGTCAGATGCGAGCCGATAAAACCGTCGGCGCCGGTCACTAAAACATTTTTCATACCAATCCTTTATCAATAAAAGCCTCGGCGATGGCCCAGTCTTCTGCGGTATCAATATCCAGGCTTTGCACCGCAGTCATGGTCAAGGGCGCAGTTCTAGGCGGATAAAACGACTGATGCTGTAACAAATAGTCGGTATTACACAGATACATAGCACCATTCGGCGTCAGTAATGCGCCAGATTGTTGCCGTGAGCTTTGAGTCGGCTTGGCCGCATCCAGTGCTCGCAAAAAACCTTGGTCACAGCGAAAAAGCGTAGTCAAATCTCGAAAAATTTCCTTACATCCAATCACCGCATCAGCATGACCTTGCTGAACCAGATCCACAGCTTGCCGAATAATCTCCGGCGAACGAAACGGCGAGGTGGGTTGTAACAACATGGTAAACCTGGGCATATAGCCATATTGCTGATTAAACCAGCCCAAGGCGTGTTCCAATAACTGAATCGATGAGGCTTGATCGCTTGCATAATCTGCCGGACGCAGAAACGGCGCTGCCAAGCCGCAGCTCCGCCCGATCTGCGCATAGCTTTCCGAGTCGGTTGACAGTAAGGCCAGGGAGTTGGGCAACTGCGCTTGCGTAACCGCCGCCGCTGTCCAGCTCAACAGCGGTTTGTCGGCCAATAAGCGGACATTTTTATCGGGCAACCCTTTGGAACCACTGCGGGCTGGCACCACAATAAGCAGATCGATAGGCTTTTCCATAGTCGCGTTTTACCCTTAAATCAGTTTCAATCCAGGCGGCAAAGCCTCGCCGAAGATTTGCTTTTCTTGTTGCTCATCAAGCCGCTTGTATTCCGCGACCATACCTTGCCAGGAGGCAGCGGCCTTGGTTTGTTTGAGTTTTTCCAGGACTTGCAAACGCAAATCGTCATCTATGTCGCGCACTCGGTCGTCGCAGCGACGCGCCAGAAGTGTGGCGGCAAAACCGGCTTGCGCTTGTTTTTTCCAGTCGGTTTTTAGTAATTGTTGCAGCCAGATGCTGACTGTGGCCGCCGGAATCGCATCGTGGTTGTTACCATGAAACAAAATCCGCGCGCCAATCCGGCCCAGCGCCCACCAGCTTTGTTCCGGCTCGCCCGCTTTTTCCAGACGCTTTAGCAACCATTCGCCCAACTGGACTTTGTCGGCAACGGCCAGTCGTTCCAATGCCGCGGCCAGTCGCACCATATCTTCATAGCCGCGCGTCGCCAACTGCTTGGCGACACCGACTTGGCGAGCTGCAGCGGGATTGATAAATTTGGCGATGTCGTTAAAGATACGTTGTTGCGCGTCGGCGCTTAAACCACCGGCCACCCGCCGCCATAAGGTCCACCATTCCGCCCAGTTCTGCTTTTCGTTGACAAACTGTAGCCCTTCAGAATAATACTTCCACAACTGTTCTACCCGCCAATCATCCAGCGGATAACCAAAGCCGGGACGCAGACAAAAACCGGTCAAGCTTAACCATAACCGCTCGTGCTGCTCGCTGCGCCGCCGGTATTTAGCGCCTTCCAGCAATACGCCGAACAATTCACGCAGCAGCGGCGTTTGCCAATCGCCGCGCGGTGCCAGCAAAATTTTCTCCAGATCGGCCCGCAAGGTTTTGACCGATTGCGGATCGACTTGTTTGGATTTAGCCCCGAATACCGCCTGGATTTTCTCCAGTGCTTGCGGTAATTGACTGGGTAATTCTGCATTCACCGTCGCGTGGGCTTTTTTACGAATCTGAAACTCTACATCCCAGCGTTGGCTATTGTCCTCAACCGACACGCATTGCAAACGCAGCGTGCCAAGCTCGGTGTAGGTCGCCAATAATTGCACCGCAATTTCGACTTTTTGCAGTCCTTCAAACACCACCACCAACGGCGGTAAGCTATGGAAACGCTCGTCGTTTAATTCAACAATCTCGCCCGGCCGAAAATCGCCATCGCCGCTGCTGGACAATAAATGAAAGCGTACTGGTTGACCGACGCGCAACCCGAATTGCCTGTCGGTCAATAGCACTTCATGGCCTTCCTCGCTACCTTTGGGCAAGATACAAACCCCACGTCGGCTTTGCTCGGCACCACTATCCACCAGCAAAAAGTAACTGCGCGCGGCGCCGCCGCCAATCCGCACTTTCTTATCGCGACGCGCAACTGCATAACTGACTGCGCCATACGCCACCGACAATTCAGGATGCCGATTGTCGAGCAATAATGGCGCTTGACCGGCGCGCCAACTGGCCAGCAAATCTGTCACCCGCCCGACCATGGCCGGACTACGAAACACTCCGCCATTGAGCAATACGGCATCGGGGACAATGCTTGCCTCGCCCAATGCGGTTTGTGCGGCCTGCGCATGCAGTTGTAAAAAAGCGGCGATATGTTTGCTAATCGCCGGCTCCGCAGCATAGGGCAGCCCGAATTCCACCACGCCGCTACGCTTCCTGTCCGGTAACTCTTGCAGACCTGACAAGGGCAAAAAACCATCCAAAGCAATCTGCTTGACCTCTTCCCTGGTCAGCGCCGTACTTTTGCTGCCCCCTATCACTTTGGAGCCACCGCCCAATAAAGTAACAGCCATTTGCTCCGGCGCGTCGTCGGCCAGCAAGCGCTCTTTAGCCACCCGGCATTGCTCAAGTAATTGCGATAAATCGCCGGTGGAAAACTTTTTATCGCCAACCCGTAACCGGCTTTCTACCAGATGCGCCAGCGCCAAATCCATGTTGTCGCCACCCAGCATCAAATGATCGCCAACCCCAATCCGCGTCAACTGCGGCTCGACGTCACCGTGCTCGATCTTGATCAGAGTTAAGTCAGTGGTGCCACCGCCCACATCGCAGACCAGCAATAAGCGGCTGCCCGCCAGACTGGGTTTAATACTGCCAGCATGTCGTCGCAACCAGTCATAACAAACCGCTTGCGGCTCTTCCAGCAAGCGGATGTCGCTCAAGCCTGCAATCTTGGCCGCTTCCATTGTCAGCGACCGGGCCGATTCATCAAAAGACGCTGGCACGGTAATCACTACGCTCTGCTTTGCCAGTGGTGCCTTAGGGAAGCGTTGCTCCCAGACTGTGCGCACATGCGCCAGGTAGCTGGCACTAGCCGCCAGCGGCGACACCTTGAATACCGACTCGTCACTGCCCCACGGCAAAATGGCCGCCGCATGATCCACCGCCGTATGCGATAACCAACTTTTAGCGCTGGTCACCAAGCGGCCTTGCGACTTGGCTCCCAGCAAACGCGCCGCCTCACCCAGCACCGCGCCGTCGTCTGCGGTCAAAAATCCGGCATCAGCACTTAACTCGCCCTCAGCCGGATGGTAACGCACCGAAGGCAGCAAAGGTTTGGCGGCTACTTCGCCTGGCGCGACCAACTGCGGAATCTGGAATAAATGAATGTGCTTTTCTGGATCGTTTATATCAGCATAGGCCACCACCGTGTGGGTAGTGCCTAAATCGATACCGACTAAAAATTGGCTAGGTGTAGTGTTCAAAATATTAATTCGTGCTGGTTTGCTCGGGCTTTTGCAGCCAATCGTTAATTTCTTGCAGGTTTTGCGTGGATATAACACCTACCGCATGTAAAAAACGCATGCGATTTTTCACATAACTATACCAGCCTTGGGATAAATCTCTTTTCGCTCTGAATTCGGCCTGCTGCGCATCCAAAACATCGTTCACCGTCTCCAAGCCAAATTTAAAGCCTTTTTCTTTGGCTTCGCGGGATTTTTTCGCGGATGCCAAGGCTTTAGCTGACGCGGCGATGCGGCGCACACTGCTGTTGGAGCTTAAATAAGCGTCGCTGATTTCTTTAACCAAAGCGCGAATTTTGCCGTCGTTTTCGTTTTTGCTGAGCTCTAGTCGATGTTGCGCTTCGTTGGCTTTTTCCGAAATCACCCCGCCGCTAAAAATAGGCACAGTGACGTTGATGGCGGCGACTTGCACCTCGGTTTGCGGCGTCCGCGAGCTTTGGTATCCGGTATCGGTGTTGTAGTAATTAAATTGCAAGTCAACCACCGGCAAATGCCGCGATTTCTGCATCGCGACGTCGTTGCTAGCCGCTTCGATAGCGCTGACTTGCGCCCGCAGCAAAGGATTTTCGCTTTTAGCCATCCCTATCCAATCCTGCAGATTGCCTTCCAACGGTTGATAGTCAATATCTTCGCGCAGCCGATAAAGCCCTTCAGGAATGGCGTTGGTCAACTCTTTCAAATTTTCCTTGGCCTTGACCAAGGCTGTTTCCGCCTCGATTTCACTGGCTTTTAACTGATCGACTCTGGCCTCAACTTCGTAGACATCAGTAATCTTTAGCAACTGTTTCTCGAACTGCCGCTTGATTTGTTCAAGCTGCTTTTCTATAGCCATCCCTTCGCCACGCAGTAAATCCAATTGATCTTCAGCTTGCAACACATCGAAATACCGCTCAACTACATCGTCGATCAAGGCGTTTTGAGCTTCGATCTGCTCCTCGATATACACATTCTCAGTTTCCCGGGCCCGTCGCCAATTCCAGAATTTGGCAAAATCCACCAAAGACTGGTTGACCGAGATGTAATAGCGCTTGCCAGGGTAAGTAGTATTCACACTCCGGGTGGAGTCGCCGACCGTCTGGTCATTATTCGACCAATTGGCCGTGCCGCTGACTTGCGGCAAAAATTCGCCGAATGATTGTTCTTTTTGTGCGGTGACAATATCCAATTTTAAACCGGCCGCTTTTAGCCTCGTGTCGCCGGAGACGGCTTGGTGGTAGATCGTCAGTAGATCTTCTGCGCGCGTCAGTTGCAAAGGCAACAGCAGCATACAACAGGCCGTCAGTTTATTTGCCCAGTTCATCAGTCTTCAATGAATGCGCGCGACATGGCGTTGGTAATGGGTTGTAACAGGTATTCCAGTACGGTGCGTTCGCCGGTATTGATCAATACCTCGGCTGGCATACCGGGTAACAACTCGATGTCACCGAGTTTTTCATAACTTTCGGGCGTCAACTCGATTTGCGCCTGGTAATACGACATGCCGGAGCGCTCGTCGCTCAGTCGATCCGCCGAGAGAACCGTGACTGTGCCTTCCACTTTGGGTGCCAAGGCCTGCTTGAAGGAGCTAAACCTGACTTCCGCTTTCAAGCCTTCATGTACGCGATCTATATCCATGGTCGAGACTTGGGCAGTGACGATCAACTCTTCCTTCTGCGGCACCACATCCAGAATCGGCCTACCAGAGCCAATCACAGTGCCCGGATTGTGCACAGCCAAACCCAGCACTCTACCGGCTGAGGGGGCGCGAATTTCCGTTCTGGCCATTCGCTCCCGAGTTGCGAGCAGGCGCTGACTGACGTCGTACAGTTGGGCCTGGGATTCTCCCAGTTTGCCTGCGACACCTTCCTGAAACTGTTTTTCTGACTGCAATATCTGCATTTGGGCTTCGCCAATTTGTAACTGATCAGTGGCGATTTCAGAGGTCAACGCAGCGATTTCACCAGTTGCCAAGGTCAAATTACGCTCAATGTCGCGTACGCGCTGCTTGCCGGTAAATCCTTCGGCCAGCAACTCGCGTAAATCTTTGAGTTCGTCTTTATAAGATTCGCTCAAACTTTGCTTGGCAGTGCGTTGCCCTTGCAAGCCACCGACGCGCATGCTTAATTGGCTACTGCGCTGTTTGAGCATAGAAACCTCACCTTCGTGCGAGAGTTTTCTGGCCTGAAACACCTGGGTTTCGGCGAGTTTGGCTTCAATTGCGCGCGGGTCACTGTCATCTAGTAAACTCTCTGGAAACACGACCCGTTCTTTACGATCCCGCTCCGCTGTGAGTCTGGCCACTTGTGCTGACAAGGTAATTTGCTGGCTGCGGAGAATATCCTGCTCGGCCTTAATGGCGGTGTCATCGAGACGTATCAAAACATCGCCCTCTTTAACCACCGCACCTTCCTTGACCAGCAATTCGCGCACGATGCCGCCATCCAGGTGCTGCACGGTTTTTCGGTGAGATTTTACCGCCACGAAACCCGGCGCCAATGCCGAACTATCCAAGGGCGCAAAGTAACTCCAGACGCCAAAAATACCGATAGTGGCTATGATGACAATATTGCCGATGTGACGGATCGGCCTGTCATCTGTTACCAGCACCACGGCTTCCAATTCGCTTAGTTGATTCATAATTAGGTCAGCTGGTTTGGGCTAAGCAAGAGGCTGTTCGGCTTTATGCTGTGCAGCCTGTTGCTGGGCGACTTTCTGCAGATGAGCGACCACCTGATCTTTGGGGCCATAGACAGACAATTGCCCATCGCTAAGCAACAGCAATTTATCGACATTGTTTAATACGTTGTTGCGATGCGTAATAACCACCACCGTGACTTGATTGGCCTTGAGCCGTTGAATGGTTCTGCCCAAGGCGATTTCGCCTTGTTCATCCAGGTTGGAGTTGGGCTCATCAAGCACCACCACGACCGGGTCGCCGTATAAAGCGCGGGCCAGGCCAATTCGTTGCCGCTGGCCACCGGATAAATTGCCGCCATTGGCACCTATGGCCGTGTTATAGCCGTCGGCTAAGCGCAAAATAAGTTCGTGTACGTCCGCCATTTTTGCCGCCGCCACGACTTTTTCTGGGTTGACCTCGCCAAATCGGGCGATGTTCTGGCTGATCGTGCCTTCAAATAACTCGATATCTTGCGGCAGATAGCCGATAAACGGCCCAAGTTCGTCGCGATTCCAATTAAAAATCTCGGCTCCATCCAAGCGAATCGTGCCGCTGGAGGTCGGCCAAATACCCAGCAATGCTCTGGCGAATGTTGACTTGCCTGCACCGCTGGGGCCGATAACGCCAAGTACATCACCTTTGGCGATGGACATGGTGATGCCTCTTAAAATGGGCGTTTTGGAGCCGGGCGGTGTGACTTGCGCAACATCTAACTGAAACGCGCCAATGGGGTCTGGCAGCGTCATTTTTTTGGAGTCTGCCGGCATTTGCAACAAAAGCTCGTTCAGCCTTTGGTATTGCCCGCGGGCATTGATAAAGCCTTTCCAGGAACCGATGACAATATCGATAGGTGCCAAAGCCCGGCCCAATAAAATCGAGCCGGCTATCATCAAACCAGAGGTAATTTCATTTTGGATGACCAGATAAGCACCCAAAGCCAAAATTAACGATTGTGACGATAAGCGGATAAGCTTGGATACGGCATTGATCAAACCTGCCCTGGAGCTGGCGATAGCCTGCAACCTTAAGACTTTGTGGACACTATTCAACCAGCGGTTCTGGATATTGGGCAGCATGCCCATGGCGTCTAGCACTTCGGCATTTCTGAGGTTTTTACTGACCAAATTGCGCGCGTTCATGGCTGTGACGTTGGCCTCGCTCAACATCCGGTTGGTGGCTTTTTCCTGAGCGACCGCAACAATCACCAATAAAATAGCCGTACCCACCCCAGCCCAACCATACCAACTGTGAAACATGAACATCACAGCCAAGTAAATGGGTAGCCAAGGCGCATCGAAAAAAGCAAATAAGCCACTGCCGGTCATGAATTGCCGCAAGGCGGTCAAATCGTCCAACGGCTGCATGCTGGCGCGTTGGCCACTGGAATATAAAGCCATCTTGTAAGCCACTTTTAACAGCCGTTCGCTGAGTAGCACTTCAAGCCGGGTGCTGACCCTCACCAAAATTTGTGAACGCACCCACTCCAATATGCCCATGGTGACAAACAACACCATCAAAATCAGGGTCAGCAAGGTTAAGGTCGTCAGATTGCCGGTTGGCACCACTCGATCATATAGCTGCAGCATATAAATAGTGGGCACTAGCTGTAACAGATTAATGACCAGACTAAAACCGGCAGCCGCGATGAAGGCACCTTTGCAAAGCCTGAGCGCTTCGACAAGATCGGATTGGGGGGCAGCAGACATGTCCTTCGATGTGTTCCAAATTTCCAGAAAAGTAGCTCGATTTTCACACACTCGGCCAATTAGCGCCAAGTTAATCGCGAAACATCACCCGCATTTGCGGCTGCGTAAATCAGTTTTATATCTATACTTTGAACGATTTCATCAAACTGTGAACCGGGTCCAAGTGGCAGCATGTTGCATTGCCACGGATACTGGTATAAGTGATGACTATAAAAACAATTAAAGTTTTTTTGTCTGTTACCGAAAATACTTGAGATGCCTAGGGTTCAACCTTGCATATGTGAGCATCGTCTGTAACGACGCCCGAACAACACAATTCTTAAAAGGACCGCAATAATGGCTATCACCACCGATACAGACATCACAACTTTGCAGCCTGCCCAAATTGCGGCTCTGACGACTACTGAAATCGCAGCATTAACAACCGGGGCGACCGGGCAAATCGCCGCATTAAGCACTACCCAGATCCCTTCTTTAAGCGCTGCGCAAATCGCCGCGTTTACGACAGATCAAATGCCGTCTTTTACCACCGAGGCCATCAATAAATTATCAGCGGCACAGGTCAGCAAGCTGACTCTTGCACAAGTTTCCGCGTTGGAGGATGCCGACTTCAGTGCAATTTCTTCTAGTGGAATTGCAGGATTAACAACCACCATTTTGAGTAGTCTGACAACGACAGATATTCAATTACTGACAACTGGCACCAATGGCCAAGTGGCCGGTTTGAGCGTCGGCAGCGCAGGCCAAATCGCCTCCTTGACCACCGCGCAAGTCAAAGCTTTTACGTTTAATCAGGTTGCTGCCTTAACCTCAAACCAAGCCAAGTATCTTAGCGGCGCGCAAGTAGCGGCGCTGGACGACGCTGATTTTGGCGCATTGACTGACTTAGCAATCAGTCAGATTACTACTTCGGCCTTTTCGTCGATTACCACTACCCAGATTCAAAACCTGACCTCCAGCCAATCTGATGGTCTTACCGCAGCCCAAGTAGGCAGATTGAGCTCAGCGCAAGCCGCGCAAATCCAGACGGGTGCGCTGGCCAATATCACCACCACCGCAATCAAGGGCCTAACTGCCTCAGCAGTTGCTGCTCTAAACGATGCACAAATAGGCATACTCACCACCGGTAGTGCAGGACAAATAGCCAGCCTTAGCACAGCCCAGGTGGTCGCGCTTAAAGCCACCCAAATCGATGCACTGACTGCAACTCAGGCTGCTGCACTGACTTCTCAACAAGCTGGCGTAATTAGCTCAAGCCAAATTGGCGCACTATCCACCGCGGCCTTCGCAGCTTTAGACACCGACGCTATCAAAGCCTTGTCCAGCACTGTTATTGCCGCCCTGACCACCGCTACAGACGGACAAATTGTGGCGCTTTCTTCAACACAAGCTGCCGCGCTGACGTCCTTGCAAGTTGCCGCGCTTTCCTCAGCCCAATTTGCCGCAATGGAATCCGCTGACTTCGTAGGGATTACCAGCACCTCAATCAAAGGCATGACTACTGCGGCACTAAATTCATTAACCACTACAGCAGGCTCATTGCTACTAAAACTAACCACAGGCACAGCCGGTCAAGTGGCAGGTTTGACAACCACCCAAATCGCCGCATTGACTAGCGACCAAATTGTGGCGCTTGCAGCCAACCAAGTAGGCTCGCTGACTAGTACCCAAGCCGCCGCGTTAACCGCCTCGCAAGTCGCCAATATGGAGACCACCGATTTTGCCGCCTTAACTTCTGGCGCTACCGGCGCTTTAGCCAAATTAACCACAGCCGCAATCGCCGCATTAACCACCGGCGCCAGCGGCCACATCAAAGCCTTGACCACTAGTCAGGCAGCCTCATTGACCGCTACCCAAGTGGGAAAATTAAGTGCCGAGCAACTAAGCGATATGGAAAACGCGGATTTTGCCGCGCTGGCATCGCTTGCCATCGCTGGCATCTCAACCACCGCCATCGGCTCACTAACGAATGGTCAAATTGCCGCCTTGACGCCTTCGCAGGCTGCCGCACTATCCGCTGCCCAGGTTTCCAAATTATCGACAGGCCAGATCCAGGCCATTGAAACAACAGACTTTGCCGAACTATCCAACTCAGCAGTTGCCGGTTTAACCACCGCGCAAATAGCCGCTTTAACAACCGGTGCCACCGGTCAGATTGCAGCCTTAACTACCGAACAAGCTGCCGCGTTGACATCAGCCGAAATGGCGGCATTCAGTTCAACCCAAATAACCAGCTTTGAAGTGGCAGATCTAGCCAAAATCAAAGTCACCAGCATCAAAGGTATTACCACCGATGCGATTGCCGAGTTGACCACCAATCAGATTCAAGCCTTAACCACTGGTGGCACCGGCCAAATCGCCGCGCTAACTACCAGCCAGATTCAGGCATTAACGCCGACGCAAATTACGGCATTGACTTCATCTCAAGCAGCTTCATTGACCTCTGGTCAGGTTGGCATACTGGACGCAACCCAGTTTGCTGCGATGGAGGCCGTCGATTTTGCGGCGATAACCTCTGTTGGCATCAAAGGCTTATCCACAGCCATTGTTGCAAACTTGACTACCAGCCAATTTGCCAGCTTGACAACCGGCAGCGATGGCCAGATTGCCGCCTTAACTACCGCACAAATCGCCGTTTTGACGACAGGAGCCAACGGCCATATAGCCGCATTGACCACCTCGCAAGCCGCATCGTTGACATCCGCCCAAGTAGCCAAGCTGACTTCAACGCAATTTGCCTCGATGGAATCGAATGATTTTGCCAAGCTGTCACCAGCCGGCATTAAAGGCTTATCTACCGAAACCATCTCAAATTTAACTACTGCTCAAATCGCCAGCATGTCCAGCGGCACCGCCGGTCTATTGGCAGGGCTGTCTACTGCGCAAATTGCCGCATTAACTACAACCCAATTGGTAGCGCTGGATTCCAATCAGGAAGGCTCTTTGACGTCTGCTCAAGTGGCCGCACTAAGTACCAGCCAGTTCGATGCTTTAATTAGCGAAACTGCGGATTCGGCAAATTTCGTAGCCTTTTCATCTGCCGGCATCAAGGGTTTGACGACCACGATAGTGTCCAATCTGACCACCGATCAACTCCAGCTATTGACCACCGGCAGTGCCGGTCAAATCGCTGGTTTGTCCAGCACCCAAGTTGCTTCGTTGACCACAGACCAAATCGTGGCGCTAACCACCAATCAGGCAGCTTCGTTCAGTTCCAGCCAGTTGACGACTTTGTCCACCACGCAGGCGGCCAATCTTGAATCCGTTGATTTTGTTAAATTAAGCAGCGATGCCATCAAAGGCTTGAGCTCAAGTGTCATCGCCTCGCTGTCGACTACGCAAATCGCTAACCTGACAACCGCACAATTCGCCGCTCTCACCACCGGCCAAATTGCGGCGCTTACCACTGATCAATTACCTAAATTGACTATTGCGCAAGCGGCGGCATTGACTTCTACCCAAGTTGCCAAATTGAGTGCCGCGCAAGTTTCCAGTATGGAATCGGCTGACTTCACGGCCATAACCACGGCTGCCATCAAAGGCTTGGCTACGGCGGTGCTATCGGCACTGGCGACTGACCAAATCGCTATCCTGACCACCGGAGCCACCGGCCAAGTGGCAGCATTGACCTCAGCCCAGATTGCGGCACTGACCACAAGCCAAATCCCCAAACTGACCGCCGCTGAAGTCGGGTCATTAACTTCTGACCAAATTACCAAATTCAGCGTCACGCAGTTGGCTAAAATCGAGACAACCGATATATCTTCGTTGCAAACAGCCTCTATCGCTGCGCTGACCAGTACCCAACTTCAAGGCCTGACCACTCAACAAATTCAGGCACTTACTTCAACTCAAGTAGCCGCCCTCACCCCGGATCAAGCCTCCAAGCTAACTGCGACGCAAGTAGCGAATATGCCGGCATCAACCTTTGCCGCCTTAACTACCGGCTCTACTGGCGCATTGGCCAAACTGGCGACCGACGCTATAGCGGTGTTAAACGCCAACCAAATTCAAGCGTTGACCACTGCCCAGGCTGCATCGTTGACTTACACGCAATTTAATAAACTGACCTCAACTCAAGTCGAGAACATGCAGGCGATTGACTTTGCCGCATTGTCATCCGGCGTGATCGGCAATATGTCGACCACAGCACTTAGAGCGCTATCGGTAGACAAAATAGCCGAATTGAGTACCACTCAAATCAGTTATTTGAACCCCGAACAGGTCGCCGCAATGACCTCTACCCAAGTGCAAGCCCTAACCATAGGTACTGCAGGGCAGTTGGCCAGCTTAAGCCCGGAACAGGCGCAAGTATTGACCACATCGCAAATAGCAGCATTGAGCGTCGCGCAGATCAGCGCATTGGAAACCAATGATTTGGCAGCGATGACGACCACCCAGATCGCCGCCTTAACCACTGGCGCGACTGGACAGATAGCTGCCCTAACCAACAGCCAAGTGCAAAGTCTGACTACCAGCCAGGTCGCAGCATTAACATCCGGCCAGATCGCTTCCTTGACAGACAGCCAAATTGCCGCGCTGGACTCCGGCGACTTGGCATACTTTGCCAGCACCGCAATCAACGGCCTGTCAACCGACCAGGTTGCGGCGATGACAACTAGCCAGATAGCCGGCCTGACTACCTCGCAAATTGCTTCGCTAACATCTAATCAACTACAGGCACTCTCGATTGGTACTGCAGGTCAAATTGCGGCGCTGACTACCGAGCAGATCCAAAAACTGACCAGTTTGCAAATTGCCAAACTACTGCCGGATCAAATTGCCGCCATAGAAACTGCGGATTTGCAAAAACTGACCACTGCCCAAATCACTGCCTTAACCACAGGTACCGACGGGCAGATTGCGGCACTCACCAGTACCCAAGTGCAAAAACTGACCACCACGCAGGCCGGCGTGCTCGCCTCTGCGCAAATGGCATCGCTGCGCGCTGACCAGGTTCTGGCAATGGAAACCGAAGACCTGGCAATGGTCAGCACCACCGCCATCAAAGGTTTATCGACTACAGCCATACAAGCCTTGACCACGGCAACCAACGGTCAAATCGCCGCATTGACCACCCGACAAATCACTGAATTGACCAGCGACCAATTGACTTCGCTGACTGCGGGTGCCAGTGGACAAATTGCCGCGCTAACCTCAACTCAGGTTTCAAATCTTGCCACAAGCCAAATTGCATCGCTGACCACCGACCAAATCAAGTCCTTGGAAAATGCGGATTTAGCGACATTGAAAGTGGCGCAGATTCAAGCCTTAACCACCGGCGCCACCGGTCAAGTTGCGGCCTTGAGCTCAGCCCAAATCGCCGCTTTAACCTCAGATCAAACGGCAAAATTAAGTGGTGCGCAAGTAGCAGCCCTGACACCGGGGCAAGCTGCCGGACTGGAAACCACTGATTTGCAGGCCATTACCACAACCGCCATCCAAAGCTTGAGCACCGATAGCATTCAGGCCTTAAGTACGGCGGCGACCGGGCAAATAGCCGCATTGACCACGAACCAAATCGCGGCGCTGACCAGCACACAACTCACCGCGCTAACCGTAGAGGCCAATGGTCAAATCGCCGCCTTGACGACCGATCAAGTGGCAAGTTTGACGCCGACGCAAATCAGCAAACTAACCACCAAGCAAATTCAGGCCTTGGAAACTGCCGACATTGCTGCATTGAAAATCCCGCAAATCCAGGCATTAACCACTGGAGCGACCGGGCAAGTAGCCGCGCTGAGTTCAGCGCAAGTAACCGCACTGAGCTCCGACCAGGCGGCTAATTTTAGCGCCGCTCAAGTGGCTGCTCTGGCCCCTGGACAAATTGCCGGCTTGGAGACTGCAGATCTGCGAGCGATTTCCACAACCGCAATTCAAAGTTTGTCTACTGACAGCCTGCAAGCACTGACCACCTTGGGTACTGGCCAAATCGCGGCATTAACCACCGCGCAGATCGCGGCATTGACTACCACCCAAATACAAGCATTAACCTTGGGAGCAGCAGGTCAGGTGGCAGCTCTGACAACAGAACAAGCTGTAGCGTTGACTACCGATCAATTGCAAAAACTGACGACCAATCAGATTTCGGCGCTGGAAACCGCCGATCTGGCGGCTCTGAAAACCAGCCAAGTGGCGGCGCTACTCTCGACACAAATTGCGGCATTCACCACTTCGCAAGTTGAAAAATTGACCAGCAGCCAAGTGCAAGCCATGAGTTCATCTCAAATAGGTGCGCTTAGTGCTGAGCAGATAGTCAAAATGGAAACAGGGGATTTGCAGAAAATTACCACCGATGCAATCAAAGGCTTATCGATTTCTGCGCTGCAAGCACTTACCACCGCTGCAAACGGTCAAATTGTCGCCTTGACCACCGATCAGCTAAGAGCATTGACGTCCAACCAATTGCAAGCCTTGACCCTGGGAACAGACGGTCAAATTGCGACGCTGTCCTCGACGCAGTTCGCCAGTTTGTCCAGCGCGCAAATCGCACTTTTGACTACACGGCAAATCGAGGCAGTACAAACCACTGACCTGCAAAAACTGTCGCCTACCCAGATCGCTGCATTGACTACCGATCAAATCAGCGCTTTGACTACCGATCAAGTAGTGGCGTTAGATACTGTGCAGGTCTCAACCTTATCATCCGCACAGATTTCGGCGCTGTCGAATGCCCAGATAGCAAAAATCGAGGTTGGCGATACGCCCTTTGTGAATGTCGCCGGCTTGCTGGCGACCGGTGGTTTAACAGCCTTAACGTCATTGCAAATTCAGGCCTTGAATACGGCCCAAATTGCGGCGCTAACACCGACTCAAATTGCGGCATTATCGGCTGGCGCTGGCGGCCAAATCGCGTCCTTGAGTACATCGCAGATCAGCCATCTGAGTACTACTCAAGTCGCTGCGTTAACCTCTAATCAAATTGCATCAATCGAAGTAGCCGATCTGCAAAAAATGACCACGGTTCAAATCGGTGCGATTTCTACCAGCGTGATCGACAGCCTGACAACGGCGCAAATCAGCGCGTTAACCACCTTGCAGGTAGAAGCCCTGACAACTAACCAATTGCCAAAATTAACGGCTACCCAATTGGAAGCGTTGACTACGGCAGATATTCAAGCGCTGACCCAAGCCCAATTTGCCGTGTTGACCACCAGCCAGTTAGATACGCTGACTTCCACCCAAATCGGCGCAATTGAGGCTGATCAGCTAGATTTTCTGACTGCGCCTCAGATCACCCGCATCGCACAATTGGGCTACAGCACTGTTGATACCGTGGGCATTTCGACCTCTTCCACAGTCAATGGCACGGCAGTTGCCAATGTGATTGTTGGCGGCGCTGGCGCTCAAACCATAGACGGCAAAGCCGGCATCGATACGCTGGGCGGCGGTGCTGGTAACGACACGTTTATCTTTAACACCGGCGATGTAAGCTTCGGCGAGACTATCAATGGTGGCGCTGATTTCGATGCCCTTAAAGTAGTAACCTCTACCAATTTTGAAGGCGCCGGAAACAGTGGCATCAGTAACGTGGAGCAACTGCTCATTACGACAGGCCAAACCGCGACTTTCACGGGCGCGCAATTGACTGGCTCAACCTTGCTGGTCAATGCTACCGCAGCAGGCGCGGCAACTTTGCAAGTCAACGTGGTAGGCGGCACTGCCGTTAGTTTGGCAGGTTTGACATTTACGGCCTTCGGCTCAGGCAATGCGTTCGATACAGGTACGGATGTGGTGAATATCAATGGTGATGCCGTCGCCAACACCATCACTGGCACCAGTCTGGCCGACAGCATAACCGGCGGAACCGGCGCTGACACGATGACTGGCGGTGCCGGATCTGACACGTATATCTTCGCTGCTGGTGATAGCGGTAATACGCAAAGCGGTAGTTTTGACTCAGTAACCGGCTTTACTCTTGCAGATGGCACTGGTCCCGACAAACTGGATTTGGAAGGTACGCCAACCATCATCGCCGATGCCACTGGCGTCGATGTAAAACTGGCTATCAGCGGCGTGACACCAGCAAAAGTCCTGACAGCGGATAGCGCAGGTGGGGTAATCGTATTGGGTGGCGCTGATGCGGCAGACATCGACAGCTTATCGGAATGGGTTGAAGTAGCCAAAATCATGATTACTGCCGACGGAGAAACTAGTGCCTTCAAATTTGGCAGCGACACTTATGTACTCCAGGAAAACACCGGCGGCGACCTGTTAATCAAGTTAACCGGTATCGCTACAGCCGATGCCTTGGCCACATCTGGAACCGGCGCTAACGACATTTTGATTGGCTAGTCGTTTCGTTTTAAGCAAAGCCGTCATCAGGAGAGACCCTGAGGGCGGCTTTTTTTTGCTTTCTAGCCGGCACAGATCAATCCCTTACATCAGACCTCAAATATAATGATTGGCGCTGGCTTAATCAGCTAACAGTTCGCGGCGTGTGATCACGCACTGGTTTGCAACTAAGCTACAAAAAAACTTTAATAAAACAAAGTCATTCCCTCATCAGCATTCTTAACGCAAAGCAAGGTAAATTCATGGAGAAAACCCCATTTTGGCCAATCAACATCGCGAATGACGTAGTCGTTTGCGCTGCCAGTGACATCTATCTGATGACGCCTTACGTTTTGCTGGAACAAGAAGATTGGTTTGAAGATGAAATGGACTTTATACGGCGGTATATCGAACCCGGCATGCACTGTCTGGACATCGGCGCCAATCACGGCGTATATGCCTTAAGCATCGCAAAACTCCTGGAGCAAGGTCAGGTCTGGGCATTTGAACCTACTATTGCACCAGGCAGCATGCTGCACAACAGTATTGAACTGAACGTCTTCAGCAGTAAAGTCAATCTGCTGCGCTTTGGCTTATCGGACATTGCCCGTCAGGCCGAGATTAGCGTGTCGGCGAACAGCGAGTTAAATTCCCTGAGTGGCGGCGGCCAGAATAAGGAAGTCATCGAACTAAGAACCCTGGACGACAGCCTCAAAGAGTTTGCCGCCGGTGTGGCAATCGATTTTGTGAAGATGGACGCCGAAGGTGAGGAAGTAAATGTTTTAAAAGGCGGCAAAAAATTCTTTAGCGAACAATCACCGCTACTGATGTTTGAGTTGATGCACGGCAGCCAAATCAATCATGGCCTGATCGATGCAGTACGCCAGTATGGTTTTTCCATCTACCGTTTAATCGCAGAACTGAATGTATTGGTGGAATTTGATGCGGCTCAGCATAGCGAGACTTTAAACCTGTTTGCCTGCAAACCCGACCGAGCCGCAATTTTACACCAGCGGGGCCTGTTACTGGGTGGCGAGCAACTGCCTTCTGTGTTGGCCAGTGTTACGCATAATTTCGACGCTGCCGCGCATTTTGCCCAATGCGACTTTTACCGTTTTTGCCTACCTTTAACCGATAGCTCGCTAGCGACTGATTACCAGCAGGTGCTGGCCTTGTGCGCCGAGTTTGAATGGGGCAAGCGCAGCGCCGCAGACAAGTTAAGTTTATTACAACAAGCCAGAACCATAGCCGAGCCTTACTACACACCGGCGTTAGCCGCTGAACCCGAGAAAGCCGCCTGGCAGGTGATGCTGTTATATATTCAGTACAAACTGGGCATGCGCGCGGCGGCTTTGTCGACCACAGCCACGGTGCTGTTAAATATCGGCGTACTAAACGATTTCAACACCCCCATTTTGCCGCCGCTAAGCCAGGATCTGCAGCGGCCGGTGCTCGGTTCGTTTGGCGAGTGGCTGAAATGCGTCTTGATCGAGTTTTACGAAGCAAAGCGCAGTTTTTCATCGTATTTCCTGGCTGATCCGCTGTGCGTTCTGGATTTGATCCAGGCCAGCCCCAATTTATCGGTCGGTATGGCCAGACGTTACGCGCTGGCGAGTATCCGCCAACAAAAGCCTATTCCTGAATACATAAAGCAAAAGATATTACTGACCAATGCCGCTAATCAGGCGATTTGGCGCAGCCTGTTAGGCGTCGCGGAAACTTTTAACTTGCTGGATGCTTTGTTAAAAACCCAACCCACGCCCCTAAGAGTCAATATTGTCGATATTGGTGCCAGTTCTCACGGTCAATTGACCGAACCTTACGCACCCTTGATGCAAGCAGATCTGGCCAACGTCATAGGCTTTGAACCGGACGCTGAGGCGCATGCCAAATTATGCGAAATATACGCGGATAACCCATCCTATCGTTATCTGCCGTATTTTGTCGGCAAGGGCGGCCCGGCAACCTATTACGAAACCAACTGGTTCATGACCGGTTCTTTATATAAACCCAACAAACCCTTGCTGGACGCGTTTTTCCAACTCGGCGACGTGGTGCAACTGGTCGCCGAACATCCGGTCAATACTGTAAGCCTTGATGAATTAAACGATCTCGGCAGCGTGGACATGATTAAAATCGACGTGCAAGGCGGCGAGCTTGATGTGTTCAAGGGCGGCATAAAAGCCCTAAGCGATGCCTTGGTAATCTGGACCGAGGTCGAATTCGTCGAACTCTACGCAGGCCAACCTTTGTTTTCTGAGGTTGAGCAGTTTCTGCGCGAACAAGGTTTCATGTTTCATTGTTTTACCGGTATCGTGCCGCGCAGTTTTAAGCCGCTTATTTTAAAAGACAATCCTTACGCGGGCATCAAACAGGCCATTTGGTCGGACGCGGTATTTGTCAGAGACTTTCAAAAACTCGACTTGCTATCCAACCAGCAACTAAGAAAATTGGCGGCGATTTTGGATACGGTGGTGCAATCCCCGGACTTTTGCCTGCTGGTGCTAAAAGAACTGGATACCCGTGAAGGTTCGCACTTAGCCGATGATTATTCCAAAAACTTACCCAGCCAATTTGCGCTAACAACCGAAGCTGCTCCGCTTGACGCAGGCGCTGCAGCGTTGGTGCAACAAAAAACCCTGCAGGCCTTGGAGTTTCAAAACGCCAACGACATCCAGGCCGCCAGGCAGTCATTCCACGAGATTTTACAACTGCAACCGCAAAACTTTGCCGGGCTTTATTCTCTGGCAGTGATTGCATCGCAGCAGGAAGAACACACCGAAGCTTTGGAATGGATTAAAAAATCTATCGCCACCGGTCAAAATTATGCGCCCGCTTATTTTGTGGAAGCGGTGATTTTGCAATCTTTGGGACGTTTTGAAGAATCGCTGGCCAGCTATCAGCACGCCATTGCGCTCGATCCGGTTTATGAAAGTGCGATGATTAATCGCAGCAATCTGTATTACGAAATCAAGCAGCACGTCAAAGCAGTCGAAAGCTTTACCGAAGTGTTGCAAATCAATCCCCAGTCGGACAAGGCATTGGCGGGGCTGGGGATTATTTTGACGGAGATGAACCGTTACGAAGATGCCATCCCCTACTTTGAGCGACTTTTAGAAGCCAATCCTGATTTTGATTACGGCCGCGGTTTGTTATTTCATGCCGAACAGCATTGCTGCGACTGGCGGCGCTTTGCGGAAAGCCAAGACATCATCGAAACCGGCGTTCGAGAACAACATCGGGTTTGTAAAACCCTACCGTTCATGTCGCTGTCCAACTCGCCTGAAGACTTGCTGCAGTGCGTGAAAATCTTTGCCGAGCATTTATTCCCGCCTAAAACCAAAGCCTTGTGGAATGGCGATCTATACCAGCACGACAAAATCCGCCTGGCCTATGTGTCGCCGGATTTCCGGGAACATCCGGTCGGCCATTTGATGGCGGGAATTATCGAGCATCACGACCCGGCAAAATTTGACACCATTGCCATCTCCCTGGGTTTGGACGACAAAGGGGTTTTAAGGCAGCGCTTTGAAAACGCCTTTGGCCGATTTATCGACGTGCGGGGTAAAAAATCCTGGGAAATCGCGGAACTGATACGTAGTCTGGAAGTGGATATTTTAATTGATTTGGCAGGTTACACTGCCGACTCGCGCACCGATGTATTCAGCTATCGCCCCGCGCCGATTCATGTCAATTTCCTGGGCTATCCTGGCTCGCTGGGCGTGGAATACATGGATTATATTTTGGCGGATCGAATCGTGATACCGGAAGATCACCAAACATACTACAGTGAGAAAGTCGCGTATTTGCCAAACGCCTATCTGCCAACAGATTCCAATCTGAAAATTGCCGAGCGCACGCCAACGCGCGCAGAAATGGGCTTACCGGAAAGCGGCGTGGTGTTTTGTTCGTTTAATCATGATTACAAAATTAACCCACCCATGTTCGATGTCTGGATGCGTCTGCTGGCACAAGTGCCTGGCAGCGTGTTGTGGCTGATGAAATTAAATGAACCCGCTCAACGCAATTTGCGCCGCGAAGCTGAAGAACGCGGCATCGATCCAGAGCGCTTAATATTTGCCACCCGCGTACCGGCAGTGGAAGACCATCTGGCGCGTTATCGTTTGGCGGATATGTTCCTGGATACCACGCCTTATAACGCCCATACCACCGCCAGCGATGCCTTGCGGGTCGGCTTGCCGGTGGTGAGCTATCAGGGTAATACCTTTTCCGGACGGGTGGCAGCCAGTTTGTTGCATGCTATCGGCTTGCCGGAATTGATTTGCCATTCGCTCGAAGAATATGAAGCCCTGGCGTTAAATCTGGCACGCGACCCGGCTCGCTTGGCTGAACTAAAAACCAAACTGTTAGCAAACCAACAAACTTATCCATTGTTTAAAACAAATTTGTTCTGCGAAAACCTGGAACAAGTGCTGTGTGACATGATGCAAAAACATCGCCTTTCGCACACCTGATTTTAGCGGCAATGCCTGAGGCAAACCTTACGCAATCTTTAGAACTAGCAATTGCCCACCACCAAGCGGGGCAATTGCTGGAAGCGCAATCGTTATACTTAAACATATTGCATGATCAGCCAGACCACCCCGATGTGCATCATAATATGGGTATATTGGCGATGCAGATACAGCAGTTTGATGTTGCGCTTAGCCACTTTAAGCATGCAGTAACCAGCAAACCATCAGAAGGTAAATTCTGGCAAAGCTATATTCAGGCGCTAATCCAAGCTGATAGGTATGTCGAGGCGCGGCAACTGTTGCAGCAAGGCAAGACTCAAGTGGACTTACAAGGCCCGGCCATTGATGCTTTTGAAAAAACATTAACTAGCCCGGCAAGTGAAGATGTAGCGACTTTGTTTGCCCAATTTCAATCGGGCAACGCGGTTGATGGCGAACGGCATGTGCGCCGCCTGCTCGGGCTTTTTCCCGACTACGGCCTGGGCTGGAAGGCGCTTGGTTTGTTTCTGCAACAACAAAACGCTTTCCCCGCAGCGCTAGTGGCACTACAAAAGGCCACCCAACTATTGCCAAACGATGCCGAGGCCCACCTTAATTATGCCTCTGCTTTGCATGGCCAAGGTAAATTTAGCGACGCGATTGGTTTTTATGAAAAAGCCATACAAATCGATCCAGACAATGTTCAGGCTTGCAGCAACTTAGGCACCTTACTGTTCAATCTGGAACGCTATAGTGATGCGGAAATTTATTTTGCAAAATCGGTCGCTCTAGCGCCTAACTCTATTGCCACGTTGATCCCTTTCGGTCTTAGCAAACAGGCGCAAAACCTTCCCGAACAAGCCGAACACATTTTTCGCCAGGCGATAACGCAACAGCCGACTCTGCCGCAAGCCCATTACCAGTTGGCTGTTGCCCTTAAAATTCAAAATCGTTTAGTAGAAGCCGCCGCATGCTGCCAACAGGCGCTGGCTTTAGAACTAAACTACCCGGAAGCATGGAGCGCATTAGGGTCGATTCATTTCGCGCTCGGCGATTTCGCAGAGGCCAGAAACTGCTTTGAACAAGCATTGGCCTTGCAACCAGACTCCGCAGAAATGCTTAACAACGTGGGAACCACCCAACAAATGCAGCGACACTTGTTTGAGGCAGAATCTTGTTACCGCAAGGCTATCGCTTTAAATCCTAACTATATTGAGGCGCACACCAATCTGGGTATAAATTTACAATCCCAAGGCCGCATAACAGAAGCGGAGCAATGTTGGCGCACCAGTCTGGCGCTTAATCCTAACCAAATTGCTACGCAAAGCGGTTTATTGTTTCATCTCAATTATAGCGCTTACCATGACCGCTCAATTTACTTGGCAGAAGCCAAAACATTTGGCCGAATGGTTGCCGCCAAAGCCACACGCTTTACTCATTGGCACTGCGCTGAACAACCGACATGCCTGCGAGTCGGCCTAGTGTCTGGCGATCTGCGGGATCATCCGGTCGGGCATTTTCTGTATACTTTATTACGCGAGACGAATCCAAACCGCATAGAATTTATCGCTTACGCCACACAACCGGGCATGGACGATTTCTCGGCAAAATTAAGACCTTATCTGAGCGCATGGAAAAACATCGGTTATTTGCCGGATGAAGCCGCCGCTCAAATGATTCACGCAGATGGCGTCCACATCCTAATCGATCTGGCCGGACACAGCTCGCACAATCGTCTGCCGTTGTTTGCCTGGAAACCCGCACCGATTCAAGTTAGCTGGTTGGGTTATTTGGCCTCGACCGGCATTGAGGCTATTGACTATGTTTTAAGCGATTCGTATTCGATTCTTCCGGAGGATGAACAAAATTTCTCCGAAAAAATCTGGCGATTGTCTGATAGCTGTATTTGTTTTACCCCCACCGACCAATTAACGGCAGTGCCAGATCTACCAGCGCTAAGCCAAGGGTTTGTCACATTTGGTAGCTTTAATAATCTGACCAAGATGACAGATGCTGTGGTCGCAACCTGGTCACGCATCTTGCATTGCGTTGCTGATGCGCGGCTTTTGCTTAAAGCGAGTCAGTTAAACGAGCCGAGCATACGCGCCAGAACCTTGCAGCGTTTTGCCGAACACGGCATTGGTAGTGATCGTTTGCTGCTGTCTGAGCCGCTACCAAACCGTGCCGAACATTTAGCAATGTATCAGCAAATTGACATCGCTCTGGACACCTTTCCTTATCCTGGTGTTACCACCAGCGTAGAAGCCTTAATGATGGGCGTACCGGTGTTAACTTTGCGCGGAGACGGCATATTGGCCAGGGCTGGCTCATCTATTTGCCGCAATGCCGGACTGGCTGACTGGATTGCTGCAGACGAAAACGAGTATGTATGCAAAGCAAAAGACTTTGCCGACGATGTCACCACGCTGAAACAGATACGAAAAGTCTTACGCACTCAGGTGCTAGAATCTCCGCTATTTGATAGCGCACGTTTCGCGACACAGTATGAACAGGCTTTGTGGGGTATGTGGCAACGCCGTGGCATAATGGTAAATAAGCAATCAATTGGCTAACCTACCCAGCATAGCCGTCTGACGCCAAGCGTTAAGATTCAGCTTAAGTGGGCTAGCTCGACCCGCGAAAAATTATTTTTTGATTAAAAGCCTCGAAGAATCCACATGATTCTGTTACAAATTGCCTGCCTAGCCACGGCCGTCAATACGACGCTTTACCTACGGACAGGTTAAGTCATCTGCCGCCATTTTGTAGAAAATACGCTGGGTGTTCACCGGCTAGGTTGTTGCAAACGCAAGATATATCAAGGATCTTTAAATCATATTGGAGTGAGACAAGTTTATGTTTATAAAACCTTTAACCTTAGCAGGCCTACTAATGCTGGCCGCTAGCCAGTCAGCCAATGCAGTTGTGATTAATTTCGACTACACCTACGATGGCGGTTTTTTTTTCCGGTAGCAATGCCAGCCGTCGTTCAGTTCTCGATGCCGCAGGTAGCTACTTAAGCAATATAATCACCGACAACCTGACAGCAATCCAGTCTACTGGCGGCAACCAATTCGATGCTACATTTAGTCGCCCCGATACTGGCGCTTCAACCACGCTATCCAGCTACAACATCGCGTCAGACGAGCTAAGAGTTTTTGTCGGCGGACGCGCGTTTTCGGACGGCAATTTAGGCGTTGGCGGCTATGGTGGCTATAGCGCTAGTGGCAATCAAAGCTTTTTTGACAGTATCGACCAGCGCGGTCAGGTCGGCAGCACCAAAGGCAGTTCAGCAGTGGAATTTGCCCCCTGGGGAGGCCAGATAGCGTTTAATAATGCAACAAATTGGTATTTTGACAACAATACCTCGACCAATGAGGCCTTCAGCGGTAACGACTTTTACACAGTTGCCTTGCATGAACTAGGTCATGTTTTGGGGCTGGGTACTGCGGCCTCTTGGGACAGCAAGGTATCTGGCAATGGCTTTACCGGCTCAAACGCAGTGGCCGCTTACGGTGGTAATGTACCGTTAGCGGGCGACCAATCCCACTGGCAAGAGGGCACTCAAAGCACTGTCGATGGCGTGGCACAAGAAGCGCTATTGGACCCTAACATCACGACGGGCACACGTAAAGTGTACACTGCGCTTGATCTAGCAGCGTTAAGAGACGTGGGCTGGCAAGTCGACGTGGCAGCGGTGCCGGTGCCGGGTGCTGTATGGTTATTTGGTTCCGCGCTGCTGGGATTTTTTGGCCTGCAACGCAAACAACGCGCAGACATTTAAAGTCTAACAGGCTGCCGCGCCGGGGCATTAAGTTTTCCGGCGTGGCCAATACCGCATCAGTTATTAGCCACACCGGTTAAAAATGGTACAAAAGTCACCCGTTCAATCACCTCGTCTTCAAAGCCGTGCTCGGTGCGAATGACACGATGCAACTCCTGCAAGCCCTCCAACCCTACCGGAATGACCATCACTCCGCCGATAGCCATTTGTTGCAGCAGCCCCTCAGGAATTTCCGCAGGTGCAGCAGCAGCCAAAATACCGTCAAAAGGTGCATGCTCTGGCCAACCCCACCCGCCATCGCTATGCTTGAATCCGACGGTTTTTATGTCCAACTCCCATAAGGTATCGCGGGCTTTTTTCATCAAGGGCGCAATCCGTTCGACTGAATAGAGTTGATCCACAAGCCTGGCTAATATCGCAGTTTGATAGCCGCAACCGGTGCCAATTTCAAGCACCTTAGCTAACGGCCCATGCTCAAGCAGCAGTTCGGTCATCTTGGCGACGATATACGGCTGGGAAATTGTCTGATTATGACCGATTGGCAAGGCAGTATCTTCATAAGCCCGACTCTCTAAAGCCTCGTCGACAAAAATATGTCTCGGCGTGTCCGCCATTACCGCTAGTACCTTGCTATTGGTGATGCCCTGTTCCCGCAAACGCGAAATCATCCGCTCTCTCGTGCGCCGGGAGGTCATGCCTATACCTTGTAATCGCCGACTCATGCCGGAACCTCCAATGCCAGCCATTCGCGCAAGCCCTCCAGGCGTTCATAGCGAGTCAAATCTAGCTGCAAGGGGGTGACTGACACATAACCGTTTCTGATGGCGTCAAAGTCAGTGCCAGGCCCAGCATCTTGTTCGCTACCAGGGGGACCGACCCAATAGATAGTATGGCCCCGCGGGTCGCTGGATCGGATCACCGCCTCTGCCTTATGCCGCTGCCCAAGGCGGGTGGACTGATAGCCCTTTAACTCCGAAATAGGCAAATCGGGGACATTGACGTTAAGCAAGGTATCTTCAGGTAACGGATTAGCCAGTATTTTTTTCATCAATGTAACGGCAACATACGCCGCGGTAGCGAAGTGTTTGGGATCGCTTGCAGCCAAAGAAATGGCTACCGCCGGTAAACCGAGGAAACGCCCTTCGGTCGCAGCAGCTACAGTGCCGGAATAAAGCACATCGTCGCCAAGGTTGGCACCGTGATTGATACCGGCAAACACCATATCAGGTTCGTCGGCCAATAAACCGGTTATCGCCAAATGGACGCAATCGGTAGGTGTGCCATCCACCCGCACGAATCCATTGTCGCAAACCGTGGCGCGCAAAGGCATATCCAAGGTTAAGGAATTACTAGCGGCGCTACGATTTTTATCCGGCGCTACCACGGAAACGATCGCGTATTGGCTGAGAGCAGTTGCCAGAGTGTTGATGCCTTGAGCTAAATAACCGTCGTCGTTGCTGATTAGTATGTGCATACTGCTGTAAAACGCTTTAAAATTGATCCATAGTAGCAAAAAAACCGCAAAACCAGCAGCTTACGTGACAAAAAAAACCACCTCCACCGATGATGCACTCTTGTTTAGGAACACAATCGGAAAAGTCCGTAGCGTGGACACTAATACGGTAAACCTACAACCAGACAAAAAGCCCAAGCCGGTTCCCCTAAGTAAGCCACTGGAACACGTTGACCCTCTACAAAAAGACGTAACGGATAGCCTGGAAACCTTATATCAGGAAGACACAATTGCATTTTTGGCACCGGGCCTACAGAAAAACGTCATCAAAAAGCTAAGAAAAGGCAGCTATGGACTTGATGCCGAAATTGATTTACATGGCTTAAGCAGTCGTGACGCCCAGCACCAGTTATTGCGCTTCTTGCATCATTGCATAGAAGACGGTTGCCGATGCGTACAAATTAT
The DNA here is from genome assembly GCA_903858105.1 of uncultured Pseudomonadota bacterium. GTDB lineage: Bacteria > Pseudomonadota > Gammaproteobacteria > Methylococcales > Methylomonadaceae > Methylomonas. The sequence goes on from CAIOHN010000013.1 coordinate 29,502, forward strand.
CCACGGCAAGGGTTATAACTCGCCTAATAACCAACCGGTATTGAAAAACAATATAAACCTTTGGTTACGGCAACACGAAGAGGTACTGGCTTTTTGCTCTGCCCCACCTAAAGACGGCGGTGCTGGCGCTCTATTCGTCTTACTGCGCCTGTCCGAAAAATTCATTACCCCAGAAGATATTTATTAAACATCATTATTTGCGGTGTTTAATAGACCACTAGGCTAAACTTGGCTAATGTTTAGTTGTGGCTTATAACCGGTGACGCAAACGTTATTGGTAATATATTTTGTCTTGACTTGAGTGACCGCTTGCACTAATTTTTTAGCCCATATCGCCATTGCGATTCCTAATAATAAAAACAAAAGTAGCCGACATGCCAGTACATCGACTTAACAACACCAATAAAGCTCGATCGCTTGTATCCATAGCGGCGACGCACCCTGCATCTGGAGATAGTCTGTGACGAGCTTAAACGTGGGAATCGTCGGCCTTGGCCGCATCGGGCGCGGGGTATTGCGGGGAAATTTCGGTCAAACTAAAGGCGGACGTTTCAACATCCGCGTGGTTTGCGATGTTATGGCAATAGATCATGTCGCATATCTTTTAGCCAACGATAGCACCTATGGTCGACCACGTTTTCATGTCGATTGCGATGGCGATGATCTGATTCTTGACGGTCAGCGAGTTCGCTATCAGCAGGTAGACCGACGACGCAGCGCCCCGGAGGATAGCCTAAACTCGCTCAAACAGTACAATTTAGATGTATTGTTTGACGCCACCGGCACCGCATCCAATAACGATTTCCGCGCATTAATTACGCACAACATAGCAAAGAAGGTTTTGTGTACCTGGAATGTTGCGGGGTGCGACATTAGCTTGGTGTTTGGCGTAAATAATCACGATTACGATCCACTACGCCATGATGTGATTTCGGCCAGCACTTGCACCGGCAATGCGCTGGTGCCGATTTGCCATATTTTGGATAAACACATTGGCATAGACTTCGCTCGGGTCATCACTATCCACCCACAACTTTCAGACCAACGGGTACTGGATGGCTACCATTCGTCATCACAACTAGGCAGAGGCTGCGCAGCGTCGATTATCCCAACAAGTACAAATGTCGGAAAATCCACGGCGCTAGTATTACCAAACCTGGAAGGCAAATTAGAAGCCATGTCTTATAGGGTACCGACTGCGATCGTGTCAGTCATCGATATGACAGCTACCCTTGCAAGACAATCCTCGCTAGAAGAATGTACAAGATTGTTTGAGGACTACGCAAAAAATCAATTAGCCGGCATAATCTGTTGCGACCATGGCGCATGGGGCCATCAGAAGGCGAGCATCGATTATTTAGAAACCGAATACTCATCGATTGTACTAATGAATCATTTAAGCGTAAACCACGGTCGGCAACTAGGCCAGGGCAATCGCGCTTAAAATCGTTTGAAAATAGAAACAAAATAAGGTAGTAGCTGTATCTATTTGATTTCCAATGCCAACAAAGCCAACCGCCTCGATACCGCATCATTTCTCC
>CAIOHN010000014.1 GCA_903858105.1 uncultured Pseudomonadota bacterium
CTTGCCAGGTTCAGTTGGTTTTATTGCCGAATTCCACACCCTGCTAGGCGGTTTTCAGCAATGGGGCGGCTTGATGGTGTTTTTTAGCGTCAGTATTTTAATCAGCGCCGCTTATGCGATGCGCACCATTGGCTTGCTGTTTACCGGGCCAGTGAAGCCGCAGATGCTTAACATCGCTGATCTGAAACCGTTAGAACTGATGGCGTCTGGGGTATTGGTGGGCGGTATTGTTTGGTTTGGTTTGCTGCCGGCATCGTTGATTGAATTGTCTAGTGTGACGGTGGGGAAGATGTTGGCGGTGATGGGGGAGAGGTTGCCTTAGGCTTTATGGTTATGTTTCGCTTATTTAGGTTTTGTGTCGCTAGCGCGACGATTGATTTTAAGTCGGTTGCCGCACCGACAGGCGGGGTACTTTTCTTTGCTTGTCCAAAGAAAAGTACCCAAAAGAAAAGACACCCAAATGCCGCTTATTCCCTGCGCTCCTCACTTTTGCCGGGGGTTGACGAAAGGGGCTTCCTGCCCCTTCGTCAACGCGATGCATCCTTGCATCGCCCCTGCGGGCTGTTCCCGGCAAAAGCTCCGGTGCTCGGCGCGGCATATGGGTTCGCGCGACAAAAAACCATAGGATTGCTGTGAACATGCAAGCATCCGCATTAGATAATCTGTCGCCGCGCGGCATCATTCTCGACGCCATCCAGCATTTGGATCACGTGCTGCCCGGTCAGGCGCCGATTCACGATTTCGTGCATCACAACACCTTGCATGGTTTTCAACATTTGCCGTTTGAACAAGCCTTGGCAGAGTTCAGCGCGCTAACCGGGATTAGTTGTTATCAGTCGCCTGAACAGTTCCGCGAGTTTTATCGGCAAGGCCGCATAAACGATAACGATATCGATGCGGTGTTGCAGCAGATGTTTGGTTTATCCGGTGGCAAGCTTGATGATAAAACCGTGACCCGTCAACGCTTGTACCGACTGGCGTTGCTATCCGACTTATCTGCGCTGACGCCGACGCAATTTGCTTGGCAAGTGCAGGAACTGCGGGTTTTGGATAGCGCATCGGCCGACGGCCAAACGCCGCGCAGCTTATGGAATTGCCTGCTAAACACACTTGAACTGCAAACCCCTGAGCTACATCCCGAAGCCTTGCTGGATTTGTCCGACCAGCAAGTTGATGAATGGTTGTCGCAACCATCCGGCCTTAGCGCTGAGCAGCAAATGCGCCAGCAAAGCGCGGAAAGTGTGGCGCAGGTGTTTGGACAAGTCGGCGAAAGTTTGACCCTGCGCGGTCTGCTACTGGCTTTAACCGGCAAAGATATTCTGGACACGGTGCGTCCGCAGTTGATCCGGCTGTGCGCGTCCTTGCTTGACGAGGGCTTGGCAGCCTGGCGCTTGCCGCAGCGCCAAAGCCTGGGTTTATATCAAGCCTGGCGCGAAGCCTTAATTTACGATGCGCAGCCGGTTTTTCAGGAACTTGGCGATTGGCAAGCCGTTACGGAAGCGCTGCCCGCCGATGCTGTCGATGCCATCGCCCAACAACTGGCGGCTATGGCTATTCCGCAACAGCGTTGGTCGGGCTATTTACATCGACTCGCGCTGGAATTGCCGGGCTGGTCTGGCCTGATCAACTGGCGGCAAACCCATCCTGATTATCAAGCCGATGACCAGACTAAGCCCTTACTGGCCGATTATCTGGCGATCCGTTTGACGCTGGATAGGCTGTATTCCCAGCAGCTTTGCCAGAGACAATGGCATTGCGACGCCCGTTTTGACAAGTTACAAGCCTATTTCTCGAATAACCTTGCCGAGTTTTCAGTCAGAACCGCACTGTTTCAAGGCCAGTTGCCAGAATATTTAGCTCAAGGCGGCCTCAGTTTATTAGCCGAGGCCAGTCGCGATAAAGCGGCCTGGCAAACCCTGGCCGAACGCTTCTGGATCTGGCAACACAGTCCCTTGTCGGCCGGTAGCATCAAGCAAAATTCGCTTAGCGTTTATGATCAGGGTTGGCGCTTATTCCGGGTTTGTCAGATATTGAATCTGGCAACAGCCGAGCTACAAAATCTTGGTAAAACAGAGCTATTAAACTGGCTGGACATCATCGACGGCTTTACTGAAGTGCAACGCAGCTCTGTCTGGCTTAATGCCTACGAGCGTCACTACCGGCAAGATCTGCTGCAAGCTTTACATGCAAACCATAATCGCGGTCGCTGGGCCAAACGCGATAGTCGCCCTGAGGCGCAAATCGTGTTTTGCATGGATGATCGCGAGGAAGGTATTCGTCGGCATTTGGAAGAGCTTAATCCCGCTATCGAAACCTTGGGTGCCGCCGGTTTTTTCGGTGTGCCGATGAACTATCAGGGCCTGGACGACAGCAAGCCCAGCGCGCTGTGTCCGGTGGTGGTGGTGCCGTCGCATAATGTGCAAGAACGCAGTCAGCCGGGCCAGGCAAAAATGCTGGATCGGCATACGCAAGGCCGCACGATCAAACGTCGCGTCGCCGATTTATTGCAGCATGGTTTACGCCGCAATGCGCTATTGGCCTATCCGCTAATCAACATTATGGCGCCTGTCACTTTATTGGGTTTGCTGGCAAAAAGTTTTATCCCCAAAACGCAACAACGGCTGTTGGCTGCCGGTGCCGACGCTATTGCCCCGGATGTCGAGACCCATCTGCATTTTTCCACAGACGATGAGCAAACCCCCGCCACGCCTAAACAGCCGCGCTTGGGCTTTACCGATCAGGAACAGGCCGAGCGTGTTGCCGGTTTCTTGCGGAATACCGGCCTCACTTACGGCTTTGCCGAATTGGTGGTGTTGATGGGGCATGGCTCTATCAGCCAGAACAATCCGCATTTGTCGGCTTACGATTGCGGTGCGTGTAGCGGTCGTCACGGTGGCCCCAATGCGCGTTTGTTTGCGGCGATGGCCAATCGGCCACAGGTGCGAAAATTACTGAGTGAGCGCGGTATCAATATCCCAGGCGATACCTGGTTTATCGGTGCTGAACATAACACCTGCGACGAAGACATTAGTTGGTACGACAGCGCGGATATACCCGCAGAACGGCAAGCCGCATTAAACAAATTCCAAGAGCAAATGCGCCACGCCCAAGGCATGTCGGCGCACGAACGCTGTCGACGCTTGGCGTCTGCGCCACGCCAGCCATCGCCAGCGCAGGCTTTGCGGCATTTTTTGGGGCGAGCGGCCGATTTTTCTCAAGCGCGCCCGGAACTGGGCCACGCCACCAATGCGGCGGCGCTGGTTGGTCGGCGTTCGCTGACGCAAGGCGCATTTTTTGACCGGCGCTTGTTTTTGATTTCCTACGACCCCAGTCAAGATCCGGAAGGCACTGTTTTAGAAGGTATTTTGTTGGCTGTCGGGCCAGTCGGTGCCGGTATTAATCTGGAATATTATTTTTCCACGGTCAATAACGAGCGCCTGGGTTGCGGTTCCAAGGTGCCGCATAACCTGACCGGCTTTTGTGCGGTAATGGAAGGTGCTGGCAGCGATTTACGCACTGGTTTGCCGCGGCAAATGATCGAAATCCACGAGGCCATGCGTTTGCAAATCATTGTCGAAGCCAAAACGGCCGTTTTGGGGCAAATCTATGCCAGACAGGAGAGCTTGCGCGAACTGATAGGCGGCGGCTGGGTGCATCTGATCGCCAAAGATCCGGAGAGTGGCGAGATTACAGTGTTTAACCCGGGTGCCGGTTTTGTAACTTGGCAGCCAGAGGCCAGAGATTTGCCGCTGCGCGACAGTTCGCCTGATTGCTACGGCCAGCAAACCGAGCCGGTAGCGCCGATGTTGATTAAACAAGCTGATTTTATCGGAGCCGACTGATCATGGCTGTCTACGTGTGCTTAATCCCGCTATTGCCACTGTTGGCCGCGCTGCTGATCGGGGGTTTACATTTTTTTCGGGTGCTGGATGGCGAAACCGATGAAAAAATCACTGCGCGCATAGCCTGCGCGGCTATCGGCTTTTCGGTATTGGTGGCATTGACTTTATTGGCAGCAGCTTTATCCGGGCAACTTGCCGATGCGTATGCTTACGGTAACTGGTTGAGCAGCGGCAAGCTGAGCATTGGTTTTAAATTGAGCTGCGCCAGCCTTAATCTTGGGTTCGCGGCTTTATTTTCGCTGTTGCTGCTGGTTGTAATGCGCTTTTCGGTTAATTACATGCACCGCGAAACCGGCTTTCATCGCTTTTTATTTTTTCTAAATCTATTCGCGGCGGCGATGCTGTTGCTGGTGTTGTCCGGGAATGCGGTGTTTACCTTTGTGGGCTGGGAGATTGCCGGCGTCTGCTCTTATTTTTTAATTGCCTATGCCTACGACAGACCCATCGCGGCGCATAACGCTACCCGAGCCTTTGTGACCAACCGGGTGGGCGATGGCGGCTTCATTCTGGGGATATGTCTGGCTCTGGCCTGGCTGGAAAATGCCGATTGGCAAACCATCAATGCCAGTGCCGCCGATATTGATTCAGGCGATGCTACCTTGCTGGCGCTGAGCTTTGCCTTGGCAGCATTTGCCAAATCTGCGCAAATACCATTCACGCCCTGGCTGGCTCGCGCCATGGAAGGGCCTACGCCTTCCAGCGCTATTTTTTACGGCGGGGCGATGATTCATGCCGGTGTGTTTTTGCTTATCCAGTTGCAGCCCTTATTTGCCCAGGCTCCTTTGGCAATGCTGGTATTGACCGTGATCGGCGCATTGACGGCGATTTATAGTTATTGGGTGGGCTTAAGTCAGACCGACATCAAAAGCTCGCAAATCTTTGCCACCTCCGCGCAACTGGGTTTGATGTTTGTTGAATGCGGTTTGGGATTCTGGACGCTGGCCGCATGGCATCTGGGCGCTCACGCGGTAGTGCGCTGCTATCTGCTGCTGACCGCTCCTTCTGTATTACAAAACACCCAAGGCCAGCCGATCAAACAAGTTGCGCCGCTGCTGGCTAACTGTCGCTGGGCGTTTATCGCCTCCTTGCAACGCGGCTGGTTGGAACCGGCACTGGACTGGTTGCTAGTTAAACCGGTGATACAACTGGCTAAAGATGTGCGCTATATAGATGAGCGGATTCTGGAATCTGCCCTGGGCGCACCGGCGCCAGCGATTAAAGCGATTTCTTCGCTGGCGCAGTGGGAAGAGCAAAAAATGGGTGCCAATCTGGACAGCAGCGAAGACAGCTTTGCCCAAGGTAGTGGTTTGGCCGGTAAGTTGGCGCAATGGACGGCAGCTTTGCTGAACTGGTTTGAATACCATTTTATCTTGCGCGGTATCGGCCGTGATTCGATCAGAATCGGCCGTCGGCTGGGCAAGGCGGCGAATCGCTTTGAATTGTTATTACTGCAACCGCGCTATCTGACGCTGTTTGTATTGATTACTTTAATGGTGGCGCTGGGATACCGATGAATACCAACATTATTTTGTGGTCGGCGGTGGCGGCAGTGCCGGTGCTGACTGTATTGACGCTAGTACCTTTGCTGACCATGTTGGCCGTGGTGTTCGCCAAACCTGATTACAGCGTGCGACTGGCATTTGGCGGCGCTGTGCTCAATGTGCTGTTGAGCGTTTATCTGTTGCTGGTATTCGATTCGGAAACGCCGGGCATTCACCTTGCCGAGCATTTCAGCGTGTTTGGCATGAACTACCGGGTAGGCGTGGATGGCACCAATATTCTATTTATCCCACTCACGGCGATTTTGGGCTTGTTGGCTCTGGTCTATACCTTAATTACCCGCCATTGCAACGACCGCTTATTTATTGCTTGCCTGCTGGCCTATCAAGGTATTTTGATCGGCGCTTTTGCCGCTTTAAACACGCTGCAGTTCTGGTTCTGGTGCTTGCTGGAAATGGTGCCGGTGGTCTTGTTGACCGTATTTGCTGGCACCGGCACCCAGCGGAATCGGGTGGTTAAATCTGTTTTGCAATATTGGCTATCCGGTTTGGCGATGAGCCTGGCCGGTTTTGTGTTGTTGAGCGTGGGCCTGGCGCAAAATGGTATGGATTTTAGTTTTGATTGGCTGAACTTGAAGCATCACAATCTGGCAATTCCTAACGAAACCTTGATCTTTATCCTGCTGTTTTTCGGGTTTGCCGTGCGTATGCCGCTGTTTCCGTTTCATGCCTGGTTGCCTTTATTAGCGGAACACGGCACCGCCGCCAGTGCCGCGATTTTTATTACCGGCTTGAAATTGGGGATTTACGCCTTGATTCGCTATATCTTGCCACTGGTGCCGGGTGCCGCCGAGCAATGGGCGCATTTTGTGGTCAGCCTTGGTTTGATCGGCATTTTTTACGGCGCCTTGCTGGCGCTGATGCAAATCAATATGCGCCGCTTGCTGGCGTTTGCGGTGATCAGTCATACCGGCATGTTGGCGATTGGGGTATTTTCTTTTAACGATTTTGCCTTGGAAGGCAGCATCCTGTTGTCGATTGCCTATGGTCTGGCGACGGCGGGCATGTTGTTTAGCATCGGTTTAATTTACGAGCGCACCCGCACCTCGTTTTTACCGCGTTTGGGCGGTTTGTTTGAAACCAATTCGACGATTGCCTTGCTGTTTTTGATCTCGGCGTTAAGCACTATGGTAATGCCGGGTACACCGGGTTTCGACGCCGCGCATTTATTAATCGAAGGCACCATCGAAGAACACGGCTGGTACATCGCCATCGCCATTTTACTGGGCAATGTGTTGGGCGCCGCCTTTTTGCTTTGGGCGTTTCAACGCCTGTTCATCGCCCATCCAAAACGCTTTGTACAACCATACAGCAGTATCCATCACCCGGTGGTAAAGGAACGTATTATTGCCGTGGTGATTTGTGGCTTGTTGATAGGCACCGGTTTTTACACCACGCCCTGGTTGAAATTTATCGATCAGGAAGCCAAAGAAATCGGCGAACATTACCCAGAACATCACAGCCACCACATGAATGGCCCGCACCATGATTGATAGCTTCCCCATACTTTCTCTGTGTCTGATCTGGCCTTTGCTGGGCGCGCTAGCCTTGTTATTTATCAAGCATAGCGACTTGGCAAAACGCAGCGCGCTGGCGATTGCGCTAGTAGAGTTATTGCTTAGCGTGGTTGCCGTCAATTGCTTTAATCCCGAATATGGCGGTTTTCAGTTGCAGGAAGACTATCCGTGGATACCGGGCCTGAATATTCGTTATCAACTGGGCGTGGACGGCATCTCGGTTTTGTTTTTGCCGATGACGGCCTTGCTGAGTGTGATGGCCTTACTGGCTAGCTGGAACAGTGTGCAGCATTTGCAACGCTTTCAACTGGCGTCGATGTTAGTTTTAGAAAGCGTCACCATCGGTGTGTTTACGGCTTTGGATATGGCTTTGTTTTTCCTGTTTTGGGAACTGACCTTGCCGCCGATTTTCTTTTTGATAGGCTTGTGGGGCATAGGCCCGGAGCGCAGACATGCGGCGATGAAGTACACCTTATATATGCTATTCGGCGGCGTACCGTTGTTATTTGCCATCATTATGCTGGCAATTAATCATGCCCAATTTGCTGGTGGGTTTATACCGCAGGATCTGGCCTTTAGTTTGCCGGTGTTATTGAATACGCCGATGGCAGGGCCGTCGCAAAACCTGGTCTTTTTGCTACTGATCTTGGGTTTTGCGGTAAAAGCGCCGCTGCTGCCGTTTCATCTGTGGCTACCGACTGCAGCTATCGAAGGCCCGGCCTTTGTCAGTGCCTTGCTGGTGGGCTTAAAGCTGGGCGTATACGGCATCGTGCGCTTTGCAATTCCATTGGCGCCGCAAGCGGCTATAGAGCATCGCTGGACCTTGGCTATCCTCGGTGCAGTTACATTGATTTATGCGGCGTTGCTGGCGCTGCAACAAACCAATCTGCGCCGGTTACTGGCTTATTCCAGCATCAGTCATGTGGGTTTGGTGATCATCGGTATTGCCGCTTTTAATTTACAAGCGCTGCAAGGAGCCGTGATGCAATTGCTAAATTTCAGTATCGTCGCCGGCAGCTTAATGCTGATTGCCGGCATGCTGCAGCGGCGATTGGGTAGCACCGATATGCTGCATTTAGGCGGAATAGCCAAACCCATGCCGCGGTTAACCAGCTTGTTTTTTCTATTTGCGCTGTCCAGCATCGGCGTACCCGGCACCAATGGTTTTCCAGCGGAATTGATGATGATATTGGGGAGTCTGGAAGCCTATCCGGCTCTGGCGATGGTCGCTTTGTTAGGCGCGGTATTGGGCGCGGCTTATCTGTTAGGTTTTGTCAGGCGGGCATTTTTCGGGCCGGTAGTTCAGGACGCGGTTGCTCGGCTAGAGGATCTGCGGCCTCGCGAATTGGCGCTGCTTGCTGTGCCTGCTGTGTTGGTATTGCTGATAGGTTTTTATCCGCAATGGCTTTCATCCAGGCAAGAAGCGAGTTTGTTGACATGGTTGCAACGCTTGCAACCGCCTGTCTTGCAAATTACCCACTTAAACCCCACTCCGCAGCTGCGAGGATTTGTAGCGCAAAAGGGCAGTGCAATTTAGGTCAGCAAGACGTAAATGGGTTGCCATATAGTTTCGATTCGATATAGTATTGCTTGTAAGGCTTGAGGCCTCTTTGAACAATTATGTTTACACTCAGTCTATCCACTTAAAATTAGTAAATTAAGGACGACGATAATGCACACACCTGCAAAATTATTACTTGAAAATAAAGCCTGGTCAGAAGAGATCAGCAGAAAAAATCCTGATTTTTTTGCCCAGTTGGCACATGAACAAAAGCCCGAGTTTTTATGGATAGGCTGTTCCGATAGCCGAGTGCCAGCCGAAACTGTGGTTAACGCCCAACCCGGCGAAATCTTTGTGCACCGCAATATCGCCAACCAAGTGATCATGACCGACTTCAACTGTCTGAGTGTCGTGCAGTATGCTATTTCAGTATTAAAAGTCAAACACGTCATCGTCTGCGGCCACTACGGTTGCGGCGGCGTCAAAGCGGCTTTGCAGCCGCAAAAGTCTGATTTGGTAATCGCCAATAAATGGCTGCTGCACATCAAAGATGTATACCGTCTGCATCAAGACGAATTAGAGTCCATCCCGCTTGAACAAAAGACTGATCGTTTGATACAGCTTAATATCGTCGAACAGGTCTACCGCTTGGCGCACACTTCAATCATCCAGCAAGCTTGGAAGCACGGCCATAAGCCGACGATACATGGCTGGGTGTACGGTCTGAACGACGGTTTGATTGAAGAATTGATCAAACTGGATCACAACACCCAAATCAATCCGATATATCGCTACGCCGATTAGAATTTTGGCTCTTGCAAGTACTGAGAAAAGCAATGACATCGCAAATAAATTATTACTTAAAACATTTACACCAGGATTTGCCAGCCAGCATCGTGGTATTTCTGGTGGCTTTGCCTTTATGTCTTGGGGTGGCGTTGGCATCAGGCGCGCCGCTGTTTTCCGGGATTATTGCCGGTTTGGTGGGCGGCATTTTGGTATCTTGGGCCAGTGGGTCGCAACTCAGTGTCTCCGGTCCGGCCGCAGGTCTAACCGTAATTGTGTTTGACGCTATCGAAACCCTGGGCGGCTTTGGTGGTTTTTTACTGAGCGTGGTGATGGCAGGCGGTCTGCAAATCGTCTTGGGTTTTTTGAAAGCCGGCGTGATTGGCGCGTTTTTTCCGGCATCGGTGATTAAAGGCATGCTGGCGGCTATCGGTTTGATTTTAATCATCAAACAAACCCCGCACGCCACTGGTTTTGATTCCAGCTTTGAAGGCGACGAAAGCTATATGCAGGAAACCGCAGAATCCAGCTTTTTTGAGCTATCGCAAGCTTTGGAAGCCATTACACCCGGCGTTACCGTGGTCAGTACAGTCGCGCTATTGATTTTGATTATTTGGGATAGCGGCTTTATCAAACAGTTTAAAGCGTTAAAACTGATTCCTGGCCCCTTGCTGGCGGTCATTTGGGGTGTCAGTTTCAATAGTCTGGCAATGCACTTCGCCCCGGAACTGGTGATTGGCGAAAAGCATTTGGTCTCGTTACCGGAATTAGGCACCACCGCCAATTTTATTAACCAGCTGCGGCTACCGGATTTTAGCTATTTTACCAATCCCAAGGTGTATAGCATCGCTGGCACCATTGCGATTATTGCCAGTCTGGAAACCTTGTTAAGCATAGAAGCGGTGGATAAGCTGGACCCGCACAAACGTATTGCGCCGACCAACCGCGAACTTAAAGCCCAAGGTCTGGGCAATATGATTAGTGGTCTGATGGGTGGTCTGCCGATTACCGCAGTGATTGTTCGCAGCTCCGCTAATATCAATGCGGGCGGTCAAACCAGGGTTGCATGCTTTTTTCACGGCGTGTTATTGATGGTCAGTGTGCTGTTTTTTGCCAAATATTTAAACATGATTCCGCTGGCCTGTCTGGCGGCGATTCTGCTGCAAACCGGCTACAAGTTGGCCAAACCTGCCTTGTTTATCGAGTTTTATCGCAAAGGCTGGAACCAGTTTGCGCCGTTTGTGATTACTGTTGCGGCCATTCTTGCCACAGACTTGTTGCTGGGTATTGCGATTGGAATGGCCTGTGGTTTCTTTTTTGTATTAAAAGCCAACTTCCACGCCGCAATCACCTTAACCCAGCATGGCCCGCATTACCTGTTGCGCTTACATAAAGACGTATCATTTTTAAATAAGGCTTTGTTACGTAAATATCTCGGCGAAGTGCCTGACGACAGCGAGTTGATTATCGACGGAACCAAAGCGCAGTTTATTGATTTGGATATTTTAGAAACTATCGCCGACTTCTCGCTGGCAGCAGCTGATCGGCAGATTGCCATCGAAATTCAAGGTTTCAGTCTCGCAGGAGTTACTACTTCAGCCGGACACTAAGGTCTGAAGCAGATGCCAAGGACGGCTTAACAATCCCATCAGCGAACGACTTGACGGTGATTCCAGCGAGATGGCTTGTGAGGGTGTTTGTTAGTGTTTCGCCGGATTCAGGCTTTCTATCATTTTTAGCAATTCCGCTTGTTGCGACGCAATATTTTGCGTCAGGGCAAACTGATCCAAAGCCCGCTGCAGGTTTTGTTTAGGCTCGCTGACTTTAAAGTAAACATTGCCTTGCAGATAATCGCTAAAAAACCGTAAGCCCAGTTCAAAGGGAATCAAAAATATTGCGGCATACAGGTAAGCGTAATCGGTCGGGGTAAAAAACGCTCCAGCCTCTTCTAAATAGCTGGTCAAAATGATTTGGCAGCGCGGTAAATCAAATTGATTTTTATGGCGGATATGGCAACAAGAGCGCAAGCAGTCGCCGATGTCGTAATGTACCAGCCCTGGTTTGACGGTATCCAGGTCTATCAGGCTAACTATCCGGTCGCTGTTGGGTTGAAACAAAAAGTTATTCAGCTTGGGGTCGCCGTGGATGACGCGCTCTCGCAATTCTCCGCGCAGCTTGGCGTCTTCCAATAGTCCAATCTTATCTTGAAAGCTAACGATAAAGTCCTGGCACTGACGCACCTCGGCGTCCAGTTCTACGGCCAAAGGCTGCGCTAAAATAGCCAAATGCTGGTCAAAATAGTGTGGCGTTATATGAAAGCCTGGCAGCGTATCGTGCAAGGTGTCTGCGACCAAGTCGCTGCATAAGCCATGAAAATGCGCCAATGCAAAACCCACTTGGCTGGCTTCCTGATCGTTGCTGAGTTGTTCGCGGCTTTCCGCGGGCTGGATTAATTCCAGGGCGCGCCAGAGCTGATCGCTTTCATCCCGGTAAAACGCCTGACCGTCTGTGGTCGGCAGCAAGGCCGGAATCTGCAGTTGCACCAGGTTGGGCGGGATTTTGGCGATGTGTCGATTGAGCTGTTGCAGGTTGCTAATGACCTGTTCCGGTTGGGGGAATACGCGGCTATTCAGGCCTTGCAGTACAAACCGCCTGGCGTCGGTGTCTACCAGAAAGGTATGGTTGATCAGGCCGTTACCCAGCGGACTGATTTGTCTAAGTGGTTGCCCAGCGGAAAAATGCTGGGCAATTTGCTGCAACTGGTTCACTGTCCGGCAAGTTGCTGCTTAAGTTCGCGCAAGGCCTTACCGCGATGGCTGAGGGCGTTTTTTAACTCCGGCGCCAGTTGCGCGGACGAGCATTGGTATTGTTCGACCCAAAATATCGGATCGTAGCCAAAGCCATTTTCGCCGACCGCTTGGCGCAGAATCCGGCCTTCCCAAACACCTTGAGCGATGATAGGCGTCGGGTCGAGTGCGTGACGCAGATACACCATCACGCAAATAAAGCGCGCTGTGCGCTGTTCATCCGCGACATCACGCATCTCAAGCTGCAGTTTATCCAAATTAGCTTGATCGGATGCGCCCACGCCGGCATAACGCGCGGAAATTACCCCCGGAGCGCCCTGCAATGCATCCACTACAATACCAGAGTCATCGGCGATAGCCGGTAACTGGCAATGCAACGCGGCATTACGGGCTTTGATAATGGCGTTTTCGACAAAAGTGCTGCCCGTTTCTTCCGGCTCAGCCACATTAAATTGCGATTGCGGCAAGATTTTGTCGTTTTGCAGGATAGCTTGAATCTCGCGAATTTTACCGAGATTGCCGCTGGCTAACACCATCGCACTCATAGCTGTTAAGCAGATTTTGCCAGTAACGCAGCTTCTTTAGCTTCTTTTAAAGCGGTTTGCTGCTTTTCCAACAGTTGATTGATGCCAAACTCGGCCAATTCCAGCATGGCGTTGAGCTCGTCCTTTCTAAAGGCGTGGCCTTCGGCGGTGCCTTGCACTTCTATGAAATGGCCGGCCTCGTTCATCACCACGTTCATATCGGTTTCTGCTTGATGATCTTCGGCATAATCCAGATCCAGGACCGGCACACCGTTATAGATGCCTACCGAAACAGAGGCGACCTGGCCATGCAGTGGATTTTTCTTGATTTTGTTGGTTTTTAGCAGATGTTCGATAGCAATCGATAAGGCCACGAAACCGCCAGTGATCGACGCGGTACGAGTGCCGCCATCGGCTTGAATCACATCGCAATCGATGGTGATGGTGTTTTCGCCCAGCGCTTTCAAATCGATAGCTGCACGCAGCGAGCGACCGATCAAGCGTTGAATTTCCAAGGTGCGGCCGCCCTGCTTGCCGCGACCGGCTTCGCGATCCATTCGGCTATGGGTGGAGCGCGGCAACATACCGTATTCGGCAGTAATCCAGCCCTCGCCTTTGCCTTTTAGAAAGCGCGGAACGCTGTTGTCCACGCTAGCAGTGCAGAGCACCCGAGTGTCACCAAATTCGACTAATACCGAACCTTCGGCGTGTTTGGTGTAATTACAGGTAAAGCGTATTTCACGTAATTGATCGGGATTGCGTCCGCTTGGTCTCATAGTGCTCTCATTGGTATAGAAATTGCGGGCATTATACTGGCTTTGGCCTGCCAATTTTTAACAATTGCGCCTAGTCTCCGGCACTTAGGGCTTGGCGTAATTCGGCGACACTTTGCGGCCTGTCTTCAGGTAAAACCGCCATGGCCCAGTCGATGGCTTTAAGCAGATACTCCGGCAGGCTACGTTTGTGTACCTTTACGGCCGGTGCCAAATCGTCCTGTTTGACGCGTTCTGGCGAAGCGATCGGGATTTTATAATCCAGGCAGGCGCGCATGCTGGCGCCCACGGCATAAATGTCCGACCAGGGGCCAAGATTGCCTTGATTGTCGTATTGCTCGATGGGGGAATAACCGTTGGTCAGCACCTTGGCGCGATTGCGTTGCGGGTCTAAGGTAATTTTGCGGATGGCGCCAAAATCCAATAACAAAGGATCGTTGCCGCTGCGGATCAAAATATTGGCAGGCTTAATGTCCAGATGCACCAAGCCTTTTTGATGCACAGCCTCCACGCCGGTCAACAGTAGTTTGAATACCGTGATCAAAAAGTCCTCGTTAATCGGCAAACTGCGCTTATGCAGGATCTTGTCCAGCGTGATGCCGTAATCGTAAGTCATCACCATATACACGGTGTCGTTGGCTTGAAAAAAATTGATCACATCGACGATATTGTGATGTTTTAGCATCGCCAACACTTTGGCTTCCTCAAAAAACAAAGCCCGCCCGCGCATGAACAACTGCTTGTCTTCCTCGTTATTGGGAACCACCAGATTGTTCCAGGTGCGATGCGCCAACTTCCTGGGCAGGTATTCTTTAATGGCCACCTGAATTTGATCAGCAATTTGCCTGGCCAGATACACCGAGCTAAAACCGCCGTGCGCTAACTCACGTTCGATCATGTACTGATCTATAATGGTGCCAGATTGCAGGTAATTCCATTCCTTAGGATAGGTTTCTGGATCGTAATATTCGGCCATAACAAAAGCTGCGCAGAGTAAGCGTAAGGATTATAGGTGAAAAATGATAAGAAGCATGACCGCTTTTGCGGACGGCGAAATAAGCGCCGATAATCTGACCATTCTCTGCGAATTACGTTCGGTCAATCACCGATATAGCGATGTCAGCGTCAAACTGCCGGAGCGCCTGCGCTTTGCCGAAGCCGACGCGAGACGCTTGATCGGCGAAAAGCTGAAGCGCGGCAAAATCGAATGCGGCTTAAGCTACAAAAAACAAGCCAGCGACAACAGCTTTAACATCAATCAAGAGATCGTCCAAAAGCTGTTGGCTGCCACCGCCGGTATCGAAGCCCTGATGAATAATCCGCAAGCCTTTTCTGCGTTGGACGTGCTGGCATTCCCTGGCGTGCAACAAGAAACCGAAACCGACAAAGAAGCGCTGCGCGAAAAAATTATCCAGCTATTGGATGCCACTCTGGACAAAATGCTGGATACCAGAGCCCGCGAAGGCGCGCAGTTGGCGCAGTTATTGGAAGATCGTTGCCTAAAAGTCAACGCCTTGGTCGCTGCCGCCCACAAACGCATGCCGGAAGTATTGCAAAACCTGCGCGGCAAATTAACCGCGCGCGTGGTGGAAATGGTCGCCGAACCCAATTTTGATAGGCTGGAGCAAGAACTGGTGTTGCTGGCGCAAAAACTAGATGTAGCTGAGGAACTGGACAGACTGGAAACCCACGTCGCCGAAGTGCAACGCACCTTAAAACAACCCGAACCCACCGGCCGCCGCCTGGATTTTCTAATGCAGGAAATGAACCGCGAAGCCAACACACTGGGCTCCAAGTCCGCTGACCGGGAAATGACGCAGATTTCTATTGATTTGAAAGTGTTGATTGAGCAGATGCGGGAGCAGATTCAGAATATTGAGTGATGTTTCAGGCTGTCCCGGCCAATCCCACGAATTAAACGAAGCCCAGTATATATGGGTTTTTTTGTGCCAGGACACTCCCAGGCAATCCCAAAAGAGTGCATAATATGTGGGCACCAAGTCCCAGAATACAAGATTTTGGTTGGTGCCC
Source organism: uncultured Pseudomonadota bacterium (assembly GCA_903858105.1). Classification (GTDB taxonomy): domain Bacteria; phylum Pseudomonadota; class Gammaproteobacteria; order Methylococcales; family Methylomonadaceae; genus Methylomonas. Next base: position 15,401 of record CAIOHN010000014.1, read on the forward strand.
ATCTACTGGAGGCCAAAATGAGCGAATTAACCGATATTCAGATCAAGGCGTGGATAAGAAACGACGATCGTTTTGAGCAGCGAGGCGACGGGGGCGGCTTGTTTTTGAGTTATAGAAAGGAGTTTGCAACTCCAATTTGGCGATTTAGGTATCGGTTCGCCGGACAGCGAAAAGTTATGTTGCTTGGCAGCTATGCCGACCTATCCTTGGCAGAAGCCCGCAGACAGGCTAAAGAATATCGGGCACGTGTGGCGCTAGGTTATGACGTTGCAGCCGAAAAGCAAGAACGCAAAGCCGAGGCCCTGGAAAAGATAGAGGCTGCTAAAAATGCTTACACAGTCGGCCATCTGGCGGACGAGTACTTTGCTAAAACCATATTAGGCCGCTGGAAACATCCGAATATCGTCAGAGCGAGGATCGAGAAAGACATTAAACCCAATATCGGTAAAATACCCGTCGAAGATGTAAAGCCGATGGATATTTCCAGAATGCTTGAAGTAATCGTGGATCGTGGCGCGCCAACTATAGCCAATGATGTGTTGCGTTGCACTAAGCGGATGTTCGACTATGCCATTAAGCGGCATGTCATCCAGTTCAACCCGGCGTCAGCGTTTGACTTGTCCGACGCTGGCGGTAAGGAAGAGGCCAGAGACCGTGCGCTATCCCGTGATGAATTGGTAACGTTGTTTGAGGCTATGCGGAAAACCAAGGGCTTTTCGTCCATGAACGAAATGACGATGAAGTTATTGTTGATGCTGGCTGTTAGAAAGGGCGAGTTGATAACGGCGCGTGTCGATCAGTTCGACCTTGATAACGCCACTTGGCGGCTGACCGCTAGCGACACCAAAACCAAAGCCGAGATCATCATTCCACTACCCGACCAGGCTGTTGAATTGCTGCGAGATATTATCAGGCTGTCCGATGGTGAATACCTGTTCCCGGCACGTAAATATCAGGAGCAGCGCTTGCCGTACATCCACGAAAACACCTTGAATGTGGCGTTGTCAAAGGTCAAAGCCAACATGCCAGGCGTGGAGCCGTTCACGATCCACGATTTTAGGCGCACCGCCCGCACCCACCTTGCCGCGCTTGGCGTTGAATCTCATATTGCCGAGCGCTGCCTTAATCATAAAATCAAAGGTGTCGAGGGCATCTATAACCGCCATGATTACTTTGACGAACGCGAGGCGGCTTTGCAAAAGCTGGCGAGCTTTCTGGAGGCTTGCGAAAAAGGCAAAAACTGGAACGTGTCGCCACTCAGAAAAGCAGCTCTATAACAGAATTTAACCGGATAGCCCGGCCAGGCGACAAGCGGGATTCGTCTCCCGCTTCCGGTTAACCCTTTCGGACGACTGACACTTTGACGAGGTGTTTGAAATGGCTAGAAAAGCCAAACGAAATTTATTTGATACGCCTTTTGAATATGATGAGGGAGATATTGAGCATTTATGCA
>CAIOHN010000015.1 GCA_903858105.1 uncultured Pseudomonadota bacterium
TTGCCGACGCAAATCCATCTTCATGATAAACGGCGAGGCCAAAGCCCAGCTTAAGGCCAGAATCGTGATATAGGCGGTGGTCGTCATATCCATGTAATACACATAATAAAACAAGCCAATAGCCATCATCACGCCGGGCGCAAACAAGCGGTTTTGGCGGAGTTTTTTCTGCATTTCGGGATCGTTTTTTAAGCGCTCCTCGTTAAAGTGAACCAGGTCTTCTTCGCGGAATTCGTATTCGATTTCTAACATGTATATCGCTCGGTAAATTGAGGGTTAGTGCATTTTAATTTTGGCATGAGTACTGCGCCGGAACAGATTGGATAGCGTCAGCATCGCGGTGCGGAAATAGCCGTGGATCGCCACTTGATGCATTTTGTACAAAGACAAATACACCATATAGGCGATAAAGCCGCCGACGCTGACCGTACCCATCAAACTACCCATCAAGCTACCGACAGTGCTGAATTTACCCAAAGACACCAGCGAACCGTAGTCGCGGTACACAAAAGTTGCCGCCGGCTTGCCTTTCAAACGGTTGACGATGGTTTTTGCGACTGTCGAAGCTTGCTGATGTGCGGCTTGGGCGCGCGGCGGCACGTTGCCGGTGTGACCAACCCAGGCACAGGCAGCGCAATCGCCGATGGCATAAATATTATCGTCGCTGGTTTTTAAGGTTTGATCCACCACCAACTGATTAATATGATTGGTTTCCAGACCATCCAGATTTTTCATCCAGTCCGGCGCTTTGATGCCAGCGGCCCAGACTTTTAGATCGGCTGCAAACACTTCGCCATCATGCGTATGCACCTCGGTTTCGGTTACTTCGGTCACCCGCCGGCCCAATTTAAGATTAACACCCAATTTGGTCAGTTGTTCCTGCGTTGCTGTAGACAGACTATGCGGCAAGGCTGGCAGCAACTGGGTAGCGGCTTCGATGATGGTGATATTGACATCGATCGAGCCTTCCAGGCCGTAGGTCGCCAGTAATTTGGTTACTTCGTGTAGCTCGGCCGACAATTCCACGCCAGTAGCGCCCGCGCCCACAATTACAATCGACAGCGGTTTATCACGCTGCTGACTTTGATTCGCGTAGGATTGAATGTAATAAGTTTCGACTAACTGCTTTTGGAAGCGATAAGCCTGCGTGGTGGTATCGATGAACATGCAATGTTTATCAACGCCTTTAATGCCAAAGGTATTGCTGACGCTGCCTACCGACATGACTAAAGTGTCGTATTTAAAGCTGCGTCTAGGAATCACCTCCACGCCTTGCTTGTTGGTGATAGGGCTGACGCTGATCTGTTTGGCCGCGCGATTCAACCCTTCCATTCTGCCGAATAAAAACCGGAAGTGATTGCGATGCGCCTGCGACATGTATTCAATTTCCTCGGCTTGGGCCAAGGTGCCGGAGGCGACTTCATGCAGCAAGGGTTTCCAGATATGCGTAGACGTAGCATCCAATAATGTCACTTCCGCCAAACCAGGCTTGCCAAGTTTTTGTCCGAGGTGGGTTGCCAACTCCAGACCAGCGGCCCCACCGCCGACAATCAAGATTTTATGTATTTCATCCGCCATTTTTTGCCCCTCAAGTGCTGTTTGCTATAGCAGCAAACAAAGATATCGTCGTCCGTTTTATTTTATGTATTCCTTAGGCTCGGCATTATAACCAATCGAGCTTAGAACACCCGATTTTGACGGCGCAGATGCAGGAATTGCTGATTTTAATTTAGCGTTAAGTTTATGATTGGACTATCCACCCAGACCGGCAAAGCTGAGTCCAAATGTGTTTAACTTCCGGAACCCCGTATGCAGCAGACAAAGCCGCCAAACCTCAACTTCCTGATAATCATCGCCAGCCTGTTAGCCGGTTGCGCCTCCGAGCCGCCGCTACCGCCCACTGACGAGCAAGCCGAATTACCGTCCTACCAAGATAAAGCGGCTTACAACAAGCCCTATAAAGTTAAAGGCAAAACCTATTACCCATTACCCACCGCCAACGGCTACCGCGAAACCGGCCTGGCATCCTGGTACGGCGCAGAATCCGGCAACCGCACCGCAGACGGTAGCCGCTTCAAGCCAAACGGCTTGTCGGCAGCGCATAAAACCCTGCCCATTCCCTCCAAAGTACGGGTGACGAATCTGCGTAATGGCCGCTTTATTGATGTGGTAGTGAATGATCGCGGCCCGTTTGTAGAGAATCGTTTGATAGACCTTTCGCATGGTGCCGCCAAGCAAATTGGTGTGCATGGGGTGACGCAGGTGCAAATAGAGTCGTTGGAGAATTAAGGGCGAATTGATTCCCTCGTTCCCACGCGCCGCGTGGGAACGAGGTAAATCAAATCAGTTCATCGCCTGCCTGTGGTTCTGCATCGGGACTGGCGGTGAGCCAGGTGTCGAAGGCATTGAGTTCGCCGCGAGATTGACGCTCACGAAAATAAGTCTCTGTCTTCAATGCGGAAACCTTTTCGGCAATGGCCATAACGAAAAACTGATTCATAGATACATGCTCTTCCTCCGCCACCTTGCGAGCGTAATTAAACAGAGATTCAGGGACACGCAGCGCATAGTTGCTCATTTGGTATTCTCCTGTTGCAGTTGGCGCAAAAAAACACTTGGGGTCAACACCGGCAGTCGAAATTGGCTGGCGGGTACAAAATCTGTAATATTCAAGGTAACAAGCCCTTCGGCTCGACCATTTAAAGCGGTTTCCAGTACCATCTCGTCGGCTGGGTCACGTAATTGCGGCCGCCAAAGGTAATGCAAATGTACGGGTTCAATAAATAAGGACAGCGCGTCGAGGAAGGCATCGGTCATAGAAACTGTGCGTCCGCTGATAGCCAGTTGCTCAGGTCGCTTCAGTACAGCTTCATATTCCAACATCAGCGGCACCGACGCCAGCGCGGTAAATTGGCGGCTTTTTAGTGCTAACAGCAATGCAAACGAAGCACCATTCCGGCTTCGGGATGCAGCAACGAGTATATTGGTATCTAACACCACACGAGGCAATTTCATATTACATATGATATTACCATGCCGTAAAAAGTCAAAATGACTTTTGCCTCATTCCCACGCGCTGCGTGGGAACGCAGAACCTCCGCGCCAGCGGACAGAGAAGCCAGCACCCTGACATACAATCGGATACCGCTTGGTTTGCAAGTACCGGCCTTGACCATACCGCAGCGCGGATAAGACTGGCGTTGCCACGCAGCGCGCGAGCACGAGACAACGCATCAAGCTTGACCAAAACTGCCAGTCTATCAATATTTTTAAGCGTTGATTCCGCATAAGCGGCCTGCACTGCTTCTGAGACATCGGCGGCAATATCGGGAAATCGCAATAATGTCAGTATCACCGCAAAAAATGCCAAACCGATTAATAGGCTATAGCTTTGGATAAAAGCGCTTTGGTCTAATAAAGGCCAGATAAAGCCCAGCACCAACACCGCAATGGCAATCGCAAACAACGTCGCCAAAGCTAATAACTCCAGGTGAAATCGCTGTCTTTGCTGGCGAAGCAAGTACACGATTTTAGCCAGCCACAACACATAGCCGCTACCGATCAAAAATACGCCAGGCAATGCCAACTGATAAGGCAAAACCAGGCACAACAGCAAAGGTGCAGCATGTAGCAGATCGCTGCGACGATAGCGCGCTTGGAAAATCAATAACTGCCGACTATAAAAATAAAAGCTGGGCGCTATGCAAAACAACAACAGCAAATAAACAGGTGTATGCACAGCATCGAAGCGATGCAAAACATAGCCCAGATGCAAGCTCTGAATCGCCGCTAAACCGCATATTAATACAAACCCAGCCAATTTCGCCGTCCAGCGCAGTGGTTCGCGGCCTTGCAATATATTGCCGACCACCAGTAAGGCGGCCGCACCAAAGGAAAAACCAATAGCTAACAGGGAAATAATCTGCATGATGGATAGGATTGAAAACATGACTTTTTAAGTTTAGACAGCATTGGCAAGTAGCGGCAGTGTCTTTTGAAGTTATGTTATTGCAGCGGGAACAGCAGTTCCGGCCTAGTTTACTGCGGGGGATAAAGCGGGGAGATTAGTAGTGGAAGCCACGACGGGCTTCCACTTTGTCTAACGAAATAGCCGTAGCGCCAGATGGCGTTACGGCTTAAATCATTTAAACAATAGTAACTTCTTCGGCTTGTGGGCCTTTAGGGCCGCGGCCCAGTTTAAACTGTACATGCTGACCTTCATCCAACGTTCTGTAGCTGTTGTTTGGGTTCAGAATGTTTTTGAAATGTACGAAAACGTCAGGGCCTTGTTTTTGTTCGATAAAGCCAAAGCCTTTGTCTGAGTTAAACCATTTAACGACGCCAGTTGTCATTGTTGTCATAAGTTAAGTCCTATAAAAATTTTTAGATGATGCCTAGCCAAAAGCCGGGCGGGTAACGCTGGTAAATGTGGAAATTACTTAATGAAGAACAAGGACGAAGGACTAAGAAGAGACATCGAGCTGGTAACCAAAGGGTAAATCGTATTTTCTAGCTGGAGCTCATTCTAGGCTGATTCGACTGATTGTCAATTTAAATCGTAAAATCGCTTATCCAGTGCTGTGGCGCTGTTTGGCAAATTGCAGGTTTAAGCATGTTTATGATTTATCTAAAAAAATTCTTATGCCTCGGCGACTGATCCGAATGCGTTTGTTTGATTTAGGCGCTGCTCTGCTGTTTTTCGGCGCCCTAAGTCAGCAGCTTGAGCTAGCGCAAACCGGCCGAGATGCACTTACGGAACTGGCAGCGCACGGCTATAAACTGCCTAGCGAGGATGATCCGGTGCGGGTGTTTCCGGCCTTAACATCTGGAAAATTCAGTGGTGGTCATGCCGGTGGCTGGCGGCCTGGCAGTATTTATTTGCGCCAACAACCACAGGGCGGCTTAAGCGCATCGGTTTATTTGCGGCACGAACTGTTCCACGAAGTAACTCATCGCAGTTGTGGTGGCCGGTTGCCAGGCTGGGCAGAAGAAGCGGCGGCTATGCATTTTAGCGGTGAATTAATCGGCATGCTGGGCGCTGCTGCACCTGCCGACAATGAGCTACAAAGTCTTAAAAACCATGTGCAACAGGGCGTGGAGCTGGATGCGAAAGATCGGCTTGTGCTTGGCCGCCTGCTGGAAAGCAGCGGCTGGCCCAGCGAACCGTGCGCCGTATCAAAAGCCTTAAGCGACCTGCTGGGCGTGGCGTTCGACGCTAGCGGCGACAGTGCTTATCTACTGATCAGCTTGTTATCCGGCCGCACTCTGGAAAGCAGCGGCGACCAAATCAGCCACGCACCGCCCGGCTCTTTACTAAAAATCCCTTACGCAGCCGCTTTAAGCCAAGCTAACCCGCAAGTGTTAGGTGCAGAACTGGCAGCCAGCGATACCGACAAGTTATTAAAGCGCCACCAGTATTTTCAAGCCGAGCGTTATCGCTTGCTACTGTCACCGATCAAGGTGCAAACGCTGCAATACCCCCCCGCAAATCAACAAGCCTGGCGCGCTTATTTAGGCGAACGCAGCAGCATCGGCAATTTTGCGTTGCAAGCCAGTTTGCCGGAATTGGCTTTATCGATGCGGGCAGCTTTGTTATCCAAGCCCGACTATTTCCAAGGCTTAAGCCAGAATGGTTTAGCGCCGGACTCTACCTTGGCCGGGCAAAGCCAACTCAATAAAAAGCTGTTGCGGCAACTGCAAGCCATGTCCAAAACCGGCACAGCGTCTAGTGAAAACGGTCAACCGCTGGTTGGGCATCTGCTGGTGGCTTGGCCGGTTTCACATCCGGTGTATTTGGCGATATTTCGGCAACGCGGTGTTAGCGGCGCAACTGTGCTAAGCCAAGCCAGTCCCGTATTAAAAAACTGGCAGCAGCAGTATCCGCTCCGCTTTGCTGCGGTTAGAGTTAGCTTGTTGACGCCGACTGAAACTAGCAGTTGGCAAGCTGAGGCCGATTGCCCGGAATTACAGAATCAAGGCAGTCGTTTCAGTGTTTGCGGCAGATTTAATATTGTCTCAACAGCGCGCGGCAGCCGATCGGAGCGCGTGGTGCGCGGCATTTTGCATCAAGCCACTGAGCAACGACCAACGGTATTGGAAACCGATGTGGATAGCTATGTCGACGCCGTGCTAGCCGCCGAAGCGCAAACCTTAAGCGGCAGCGCCCGCCATGCCATGCGGGCGGTCATAGCCTGGAACGGTAGTCATGGCAATCATCGGCACAGTGATTCAGAGTCCTTATGCGACACCACGCACTGCATGGTGTTTCTGGGCGCATTACCCAGTGATAAGCCGCCACATACTAGCCACATCGACCGCGTTCTTTTGCAGTTACTGGATACACTGGCGACAGAAGCCCGTTTAAATTGGTTGCCGTTTGCTAACGGTGGCGATCAGCGCTGGCACCAGCAGCTTTCGGTTCAGGACTTGCAGCGAGTGTTTGCGGAAAATCAGATTTTGGATATTCGCCGCGAACGGCGTAAGGACGGTGAACTGTTTATCAGGTTGCTATATCCCGATAATGAAGAAGTGATTAGCTGCGAGATATTCCGTAACACCTTAAAGCTGCCTTCTTGCCCGGATTCGGTGATCACTACGGACAATCAAGCCTGGCAATTTCAGGGCATAGGCGCAGGACACGGCTTGGGCTTGTCTATCGTTCGCGCTCAGGCATTGGCTGAGACGGGACGAAATGCCGAACAAATTTTGCGGGATGCTTACGAGCAAAAGCGTTAGCGCGGGCTAATCGCCCAGCCTAACTCTAATTGCGTTAGTTTTGCCGTCTCTTCCTGAGAGAAGGTTGATGAGGGTATTAAATGCTTGATTTTAACACCCTCACCCTAGCCATCTCCCGGAGGGAGAGGGAATTTTTAACTTGCGAGAATCAAGTAATAACGTCTGGCTCAGTGCGGCCAGTGCGTTTTTTAACTTCGCAAAGTTCTTCGGCAATTGTTATCAAGTCGGCTAATGCCACTTGCGCATCCTGATCGTGCTTGCTCACATCTCGCTCATAACGCTCAAGATAGATGCGTAAGGTCGCGCCGACAGTGCCGGTACCCGACAATCTGAACACCACCCGCGAACCGTTAACAAAACCGATTCTGATACCCTGATTGCTGCTGACGCTGCCATCGACCGGGTCGGTATAGCTAAATTCATCGGCAAATTTAACTTCGTAATCACCCCAGGTTTTACCGGGCAGACTGCCCAATTGGCTGCGCAGATGTTCGACGATGCCGTTGGCAATTTCAGAATCGACTGCTTCGTAATCGTGACGGCAATAAATGTCACGCCCGTATTTTTGCCAGTGTTCGTGGACAATGTCTTCGACCGATTCGCGTTTGCGCGCGATCAGATTCAACCAAAACAACACCGCCCACAAGCCGTCTTTCTCACGAACATGATTGGAGCCTGAGCCGAAACTTTCTTCGCCGCAAATGGTGATTTTGTCGGCATCCAGCAAGTTGCCAAAAAACTTCCAGCCCGTTGGGGTTTCGTAACAAGGCAGACTGAGTTTGTCTGCAACCCGATCAACCGCTTGGCTGGTCGGCATGGAGCGCGCCACACCACTGATGCCTTTGGCGTAAGCGGGAATCAGTTTGGCATTGGCTGCCATAATCGCCAAGCTGTCGCTGGGGGTGACGAAAATATTGGCGCCCATTACCATATTGCGGTCGCCATCGCCGTCGGAAGCGGCACCGAAGGTGGGAGGGTTGGCGCCGAACATGATTTCGCACAATTCGTGAGCATGAGCCATATTCGGATCGGGATGACCACCGCCGAAGTCTTCCAGCGGCACGGCATTAAATACCGAACCAGGTGCAGCGCCCAACGTGTCTTCCAGAATATGCTTGGCATAAGGCCCGGTGATGGCATGCATGGCGTCGAAGCGTAGCGTGATAAAACCGTTGTGTATGCTTTGTTTGAGCAGATCAAAATCGAAAATTTTGGCCGTTAAATCGGCATAATCGGCCACCGAATCGATAATCCGAATTTTGACACCGCCTTTTTCAACTTCGCCAATCACGTCCAAATCTACGTCACCGAAGCGGGCTTTTTTATAGCCGCTGATGGTTTTGGTGTTTTCGTAAAGTTTGTCGGTGAACTTTTCCGGGGCCGGGCCACCGTTGCCAACATTATATTTAATGCCGAAATCTTCCTCAGGCCCGCCTGGATTGTGACTAGCTGATAGAACTATACCGCCGAAGGCTTTGTATTTCCTGATAATATTGGATGCAGCAGGAGTGGACAATAGCCCGCCTTGGCCTATAATGAGCTCACCAAAACCATTTGCTGCCGCCATTTTAATGATGATCTGGATGGCTTTACGGTTAAAGTACCGGCCATCGCCGCCAATTACCAAAGCTTGGCCCTGGAAATCCTCAAGGCTGTCAAAGATGGACTGGACGAAATTTTCCAGGTATTTAGGTTGCTGGAAAACCTTGACCTTCTTGCGCAAACCCGATGTACCGGGCTTTTGATCGTCGTAGGGAGTGGTTTTGGTGATTGTTGTTGTCATATGCTACCCTTTGTATTACCACGTTTGGAAAGGGCTAAATTACACCAAAACTTTAATTATTTACAGATTGCCATGCTAAAGAAAAAATTATTGGGTGTTTTGATTGTGATGGGCTGCAGCGTAATGGCAGAAAGTTTCGCCAGTGATGACGTCTGGCTGCTGGTCGATACGCAGAAGCAGAACATGGAAGTCAGAAAAGGCGACAAGACTGTTGCCGTGCTGGAAAACATCGCCATAGGCCGTAATGGCGCGGGCGAAAAGATTCACCGGGGCGACGACATTACGCCGCTCGGAAATTACCGGATCGGCTGGATTAACGATAGAAGCGCGTTCCGCAGATTCTTCGGCTTAACCTACCCTAACGTAGACAATGCGGATAATGCCTTGAAAAAGGGCAAGATCGATCTCGATACTTACGAGGCGATTGCCAGGGCACAATCTGCAGGACAAATTCCACCGCAAAACACTGATCTCGGTGGACAAATCGGTATTCATGGTTTGGGCAGTGGAAACATGTCCATCCACAGATCCATGAATTGGACACACGGATGTATCGCCTTGACTAACGATCAAATCGATCAATTAAGCCAATGGGTAGAAAAAGGAACACTCGTAACAGTGAAATAATGTTGGTAAAATCCAAATAAATGTTGGACAATTACCAACGTTTTTGATTTTTTATTTTTTGAAACCACAATCAAGGGGAAAACCATGATGAGAGCTATTACATTATCAGCAGTTGTTGCAGTTGCGGCTTTGGCTACAGGTTGCGCAAGCACTTCAGACCTGGAAGCTTTGGACGCAAGAGTAGGCACTTTGGAAGGCAAAGTTTCTACTGCATCTGCTGACGCTGCTTCTGCTAAAGCTGCTGCTGCTGAAGCTGCTGCAAAAGCTGCTGCTGCTGAAGCTGCTGCAAACCGTGCTGCTCAATATGCTCAAGATACAAACAGCAAATTGGATCGTATGTTCAAAAAATCACAACACAAATAAGCATTATTTTTGTTGTTGATTTTAAAAAGCCCGTGTGCCGAAAGGCCACGGGCTTTTTTGTTGCCGCTACTTCGTCGGTGCAGCCTGGCTTTGAACGACAGGCGGCGTTTGAGTAGGACGCTCATATATAGCCACCGGAATACCCGTCGCTTTTTCTACCGCAGCCTTTAAAACCGAGCCCTTGATTACCGGCATTTGTCCGCCATTTGCCTGCTCTATCAAATTCAAGGCCGTGTGCAAGCGTTGTTCATAGGTTGCCGGCGTCTCTTCCAATTCCGGATACACTTCCATATACAAGGTATCGTGATACCAGCCGACCTTGATCGATTGATTGACGATATTGACCGTAGTGCCCACTTTTACCATCGGAAAAAACTGCTCTATGTCCGCAGGATACATGCGCATGCAACCATGACTGACTCGCATGCCAATACCATTAACAACATTGGTACTATGAATCAGATAACCGGGTATCCCCAACTTAAACGCATATAAACCCAAGGGATTATTTGGGCCAGGTGGATAATAAGGATCCAGCACATCACCATCAGCCAAATGCTCGGCAATAATGGATGGTGGCGGCGTCCAGGAAGGTTTATCAGTTTTGCCGGTAATTTTCGTTTTACCCAGCGGGGTTTTCCAGTTGTCTTCCCTGCCGATACCAATGGCATAAGTCACAACCCGACTGGCATCAGCATAATAATAAATCCGCATTTCCGGCAGATTAACCACTATGCCTTCCCTTGGTGCATTGGGCAGCAAAAAGCTGCTGGGGATGCGCACCTGCGTACCTTCACGCGGCAACCAGCGATCTACAAAAGGATTGGCCAGCACAATCTCATCCTGTCCCAGCCTAAAGTTAACCGCAATATCTATTAAAGTGTCTTCGTGTTTGGCGGCGACGTATTTAACTTCATGCGGCGGATTGCCAATTAAACTGTCGCCAGGCCTATCAGGCGGCGCCAAGGTCAGCGCCGATACCGAGGCACTGGCAGTCAGCAACAGAGTGGTTAACAAGCGGGTTTTCATTAGGTATTACCCTCAGCAGTAAATATTTCAAGCAGACGCGGTAAAAACAACGCAAGTTCCGCAGTCATAATAGAAAAATCAGCATCGAATTGTTCGACTTCATCAAACGCTTCAATATCGGCCGCTTGCTCCTGAATCAAATCCAGAAACTTCAAGCGCTTGACCGCCAAACTTTCATCCAACACAAAGGATAGACGCTCAGACCAGCTCATCGCCAGTTTGATAACCTGTTTACCGCTATCCAAATGATTTTTTATCTCAGGCAGCGCCAAGTCGTGGCGCTTGCAACGCACAATACCGCCTTCTTCTTCCGGCGAGCGCAGTTCACATTCGTCTTCAACCAAAATATCTTTTGGCGAGGTATTTTCGACCAGCCATTGCGTCATTACGCTAGCAGGTTTGGCGGTAGGCGTTAGTGGGACTATCGGCAACGATCCCAAACATTTACGCAACTGGCTGAGCATGTCTTCGGCTTTTTTAGCCGATGCCGCATCGACGACCAACCAACCGCCCTGACTATCTATATAAGCATAGGTTTTACGGGAAAACGAAAACGCCCGCGGCAACAGTTCAAAGATCAATTCGTCCTTGATCCGGCTACGTTCCTTACCGGGTAATTTGCGCGCTTCGCGCTCTTCTATTTCATTGACCCGCTCTTGCAACATCTCGTTGATGACGGAAGCAGGCACGACTTTTTCTTCTTTTTTAGCGCAGATCATGAAAAAGCCGTTATTGGCGTGCACCAGGGAGTCCGATGCCCGTCCTAACGGTGCAGTCCAGCCGAAACTGAATTCGTCTTGACTACCGCAAGGACGAAACGGTTGTTGCTGCAGCTTTTGCTCCAACACATCGGCGGCAAGACTAAACGGCTCGGTAAAGCGGTAGACAGCAAGATTTTTAAACCACATGAAATAACTCTTTTTTGGAAACCGGTTATTATCGCAAATTTGAGCAGACCATAGAACCTGCTACAGCCAAAGCCTGGTTAAAAAGGTGATTTAACAGCGTATTAGCTCAGGTATTGAATAAGTTATGCACATTAAAAATATAGCTGCAAGCGCATAAAAACACTTGACACAATAACTCGTTGAAATAAAAGCACAATGCGTAAGCCTTTGATTACAAACGCGTATTAATGCTGCTCAAATTCTGTACAATTTGATGCCAAGCCAGTGTTACCGGGGCATGACAGCCGGTTGAAAGATTTAACACACAGAATTATCCACAGCATCTGTGACTAACTAAATTTTTCTAACGACAATAAGCGCTTAGCGATTAAAGCCGAGAAAAACATTTAGCTTATCCAGCTAAGCAATTCCTTGCTACCTGTCTAGATTTGTTAAAATACCCCATGGCCGTTTTGACAGCGGCCTCCATTTCATTCACTACAAAGTGGGCCAATCATGCTTTCAAGCTGGGAAAACCTGATACTCGGCGTCATGGCGCTGCTGCTTTTGTTCTGGATGCAACCCGGCATTAAAGCCGCACTGGCACGCAGCAAACAATCACCATCCGATTGGCCTGGGCTTATCGTACCGCTACTGATGGTGGTGATATTCGTGCTTTTCTTAATAGCAATGGTTTGACATGAACGACGAAGAATACCAAGAAGAAGATTACGACGAGTACGAGGAATACGACGAAGGTTACGACACCGCCGAAGACGACGATGAGGAGGAAGTCGACGAGGCCGACCATTACGCGGTTCGCCCCAATAAAACGCGTATTAAAAAAGAAATAGCCGAGGTTTTTGCCATGGCTGAAGAAATTTGTGCCTTAGCGCCAAACCACATCGCCGAATTCGAGTTGCCGGAAAACATCGAACAGGCAATGCGCGACGCCGGCAAAATGGGCCATAACTCGGCCAGAAAACGCTTACTTAAATACATCACCGCGCAACTCAGAAAACTGGATACCGAAGCGATTCAGGAAAAACTGGCGCGGATGAAAAACCGCAGCGCTCATGCCGTGCGCGAACATCACCAGGCCGAGCGCTGGCGCGACCTGTTGTTGACTGATACCGGCAACAGACAATTAACCCAATTAATTGCAGAATTTCCGGTTGCCGATAGCCAGCATTTGCGCCAATTGCAACGTAACGCGCAAAAAGAGGCTAAGGAAAACAAGCCGCCAAAATCGGCGCGTTTGTTATACAAATATCTGAAAGACCTGATTGCTGATACCTCCGACTTGCCGCAAGTAGATGAAGACGAACTAGACGATGAGGATCAGGACTAACTTTCGTTACCCACATTCCGCATTTGTCCCAAAATCCAGCTCTGGCGTTTTAATACATAAGCGCTGGGCTGGTCGGCTTTCAGCAAAAGTGGGTTCGGCAAAGTAGCGGCTAACAACGCCGCCTGTCCGGCTGACAACTGGCGGGCGGGAACGCCGAAATAACGGCGACTGGCCGCTTCGACGCCAAACAGATGGTCGCCAAACTCTGCGATATTTAAATACATTTCTAAAATACGCTGCTTGCTCCATACGGTCTCGATCAGCAGCGTAAACCAAATCTCCAAAGCCTTGCGGCCAAAATTTTTAGCCGGGCTCAAAAACAGATTCTTGGCCACTTGCTGGCTAATCGTACTGGCACCACGCAACTTGCCGCCGCGCAAATAGCGATCAAACGCCTTGGCGATAGCATCAACATCAAAGCCATTGTGCTGATAAAACAATTGATCTTCGGAAGCAACAACGGCAGTGAAAGCATGCTGCGAAATCTGTTCCCGACTAACCCAGCGCTGCTGTATGGGCCTAAAGTTTTTACCCTCAACCAAATCATCAACATGCTGATGCATCATAAACGCCGAGGTTGGTGCCGGCAGATAAGCCAATGCGACGACCAACACTAGAGAACTGCCCACAAAAAACAGCGCAGCGTAAGCAAATAAGCGCTTAAAAAAGCCTGACAATGAACTAGCGGCGTTAGCTCTGCGAGAAACATGGCGATAACGAGCCGGATGACTGAAGTGCTTCACGGGCGATGGACGTGGTGACTGAAGCGACTATTATCCATTATTCAACACCCATGTGACCATTTGTCAAAAATGTAGGCAAAAGCCACATAGTTTTTATGTTATCGAGTTAAATAACACAGTTTATTAACGTACTGACCTGCTTAGCAGCCAGAGACGCCCGAACCACGCGGAAAAGCAAAGTTGGCCCGACTATTGCTTTAATAAATACGGTATCAAGGATGTTAGGTTCTCTCCCCCGTGAACATGGATAACAATGACGCCAGGGAATACTGGATAAAAAGCGCCAGAAGCGCTTTTTATCCAGGCAGGGATGATATTTACCGCAAATCCCACAATCGGCTTTCCGCGCCAGATCACTATCAAGTCAACTTAGCCTAAATCTCGTAGCGCTAAATTAAACGCAGCCCCGACCCAATTTTTGTAGCTTGCTTAGACGGCCTTATTCAATATCACCAATGGCGACTGCACTAATGTGACAGCACCATTGGCTATATTAGTGTTAATACTCCAGCTTCAAAGATCCCATTGCCGAAATTGGCGCGCCAACGTTGGCAGTCGGTATCCAGGTTGTAGAGCCAGTGAAGTATTCTTTGTCCAGCAAGTTGTAGACATTGACTTGCATCGTTAGCCGGGTTTTGCCGATAGGCTGGATATAAGCGGCCATTGCGTCGAGGCGCGTATAACCGGGTAGTTGGTAAGTATTAAAGTCGTTGCCTTCGCGCTTGCCGACCACTACACCGCCAATACCCGCCTTAAATTGCTCGGTAAACTGATATGTACCCCAAAGACTAGCTTGATGTTCTGGCACGTTCTGCAGACGCATACCCTGCAAGCCGCTGCTGTCTTTCGTCACCCTGGCATCGGTGTAAGCGTAAGTCGTCACCAAACTAAATTGGTCAGTCACCTGGCCTTTAATATCTACTTCTATCCCTTGGCTGCGCGCCTCTCCAATAGCGATTTGATCGGTTACGTCGTCAGGCGTACTGAGGTCGTAAGTCAAAATATTGTTTTTCATTAGGTGATAATACGCCACCGTTGACGAGAGTCGCTTATCGAAAAACTCGGTTTTAAAGCCGATTTCGTACTGTTCGGCAGATTGTGGCGCAAAGCTGCCACCCGTCAGCGCGTTGCGACCATTATTAGTACCGAACGATTCTACATAGTTACCATATAGGGATAACCAGTCCCAAGGCTGATAGACGATACCCACTCGTGGGCTGAATTTGTCTTCGTGCTGCATACTGAATCCAGTCTTGGCATCTTCCCACGAACTACCTAAGCGACTGCCGTATCCAGCCATGTCATAACGCCCACCCCCCATGATGTGCAGCTTGTCCCACAAGGTAATTTGATCCTGGAAATACACCCCGTACCAATCGTCTCTTGAGCGATAAAACCAATTCTCGGGAATTGCGTTTAGTGCTGCCAAATCTATCGTGCCGTATTGGGGATTGTTTATATCGAATCCCGAGTCAAAGGCATCACCCCATGCACTCGATGCAAACTTGTTATCAGGCATATCCTGATTGAAAAAGAACCAGTCTCCCCCTAACAAGACCTTATGCTGCAAGCCGTAGGTTTCAAACTTGCCTGTTAAATCCAAGCTGGTCGTGTAAGAGCGACGGTTGCTGGTACCGGTTATTGTCATCCGGTCCAGCGTATGTCCATCCGCGTTCAAAGCACTATTCGGCGCAACGCCCCCGAACACAATATCGGTTTCGTCCCACTGAAACTTATGCTTTAAGGCCCAATCATCGTTGAAATTGAAGCGCCAGTCCGCATAAATCAGCGTCGTATCCTGGCTGGGCTTGATGGCCGGGTCACCCGTAAATAAGGATCTACGGTTAGAAACAGGCCTGTTACCCGCTACCGGCACTCCATAATCTTCCGTGTAATTTTCATGGCGTTTTTCCAGCTCAAGGTTAGCTTCAAATCGGTCATTGGGTCGCCAACTCAACTTGGGCGCAATAAATACTCGCTCGTGATCGACAAAATCTCGAAATGAATTACCTTCGTCATACGCACCGTTAAAACGGTAAAGCAAGGTTTTATCTTTATTGAGAGGCCCGGTTGCATCGACTGTGGTGCGGAACTCGCTGAAGGAACCAAATTGCTGCTGCAACGCATAGTAGGGTAGGTCCAGCGGTTTTTTAGTGACATAGTTGACCATACCGCCTGGCTGCAAGCGCCCGTAAAGAACCGACGCTGGCCCTTTTAAAACTTCTAATTGTTCAATGTTCGATGGATCGTACTTTCCCATCGAGCGTCGAAAACCATTGCGATAGATATCTTCCTGGGATGAAAATCCACGAATAATAAAGCTTTCGTACATATCCGCAGTGCCATATGCGCGCTGGACGCCACTCACGTTTTGCGTCAACGCATCTTCAATCCTGATCGCTTGTTGATCGTTCATGATCGATTTGGGGATAACCTGAATGGACACCGGCGTATCCATAATCACT
Source organism: uncultured Pseudomonadota bacterium (assembly GCA_903858105.1). GTDB lineage: Bacteria > Pseudomonadota > Gammaproteobacteria > Methylococcales > Methylomonadaceae > Methylomonas. Next base: position 15,984 of record CAIOHN010000015.1, read on the forward strand.
ATGTCAGTTTTAGTTGCCGTCGATGCATTCGGCACCGCATAGAATTGGCTAAAAGGATCGTTGGCGGCATATACCTTTTTACCCACCACATTCACCGCTGGCAACGCGCTTGGATCTTGCTTGTAATTTAATTGCTGCCTTTCAACGATCACATTCCCGTTCTCGGCAACGTGATAGCTTAAACCGCTATTGCTCAACAACTGTTTCAGGGCTGCTTCAGGGGTGTAGTTGCCGTTGATGCCCTTGCTTTGCAAGCCTTCGGCAATCGCTGCATCGTAAACCAGTTGCAAACCGCCGGTTTCCGCCAGCCGGTTTAATGCAGTCGATAGCGATCCGGCCGGTATGTTAAATGATCGACTAACGCTGTCGGCAACTGCGACACCCGAAACGACTAGTGCCGCACTCAATACCAGAGCAGATGCGGGTCCGGTCAAGCGACCGCTTGATGTTTTTTTCAAAGTCATGAAACTCCCTCAGTGTTGTTATGTCCAGACTACTGTTGTTTTGACGCGCAAACCGCGCAAAACAGGAGGTGAGGGATGGAATTTTTTTTGGAGGTAGGCTAAACATGACCACTCCCTATTGAAGTGGGTCAGGGCGAGAGAGGTACATCACTGATTTAACCCTTCATGCCAAGCTTCTCACTGAGGGCAGGAGACGGCGTTTTTGAGTTTTAGAGCTAGCGCGTTAAGGAATTTACCCCTATCAGGCGATCAAGGCCGCAGGATAACCAGATAATCGCCAATGCGGGTAGAATGCAGTTGCAGCGCGGTTTCCAGCGCAGACAAAACGGCCAGCGGCTGATCGGTGCGGAACACGCCGTTTACCCGCCGCTGAGCAAGCGACGCATCATTGATTAGCAAATAGCCGGGGTAATAGCGATTAAGCTCGGCAATCACTTCGCCTAACGGTCGATTCTCAAACACCAGCTTACCGCGCTGCCAGGCAGTCACAGATTGAGTATCGATGCTGCGCGCTGCGCCCAGACCGGATTCGGCGCTATAGACAAGCTGCTGACCTTCAGCCAGCACCGTATGTAAAACCAAACCGCCAGACGGCTCAATATCGACTGCCACGCTATGCTCTGTCACACTGACTTCAGCATTGCTATCGCGCAACTTTACGTTAAAAGCAGTACCCAGTGCCGTGACGCTGCCCTGCTTGGCATGCACTTGAAAAGGTCGGGCTTTGTCAGGGGCAACCTCAAACAATGCCTCACCCTTTAGCAAGGTCAATTGGCGTTGATTACCGTCAATACGCACGGCCAAGGCACTGTTACTGTTGAGATGCACAGTTGAGCCATCGCTGAGCCGAATATCCCGCATCTCGCCAAAGCCGGTGTAAAAATCGGCACGTAAAAAAATACTCAAGGGGCTGAACAACCATATCGCCAGACTCGCCACTGCCAATGTGGGTAGCAGCCATTGCCAAGACCAAAAAGTCGGGTTTGACTTACACTTGGCGGCCACGATTCTTGGCGCAACCGCATCCAGCTCACCCCATAAATCGCCAAGCTGATCAAACGCTTGGCGATGCAAAGGGTCTGCAGCTAACCAACGCGTAAACGCCGCCCGCTCTCTTGCGCTAACGCCGCCACTATCCAGCTTAAGCCACCAGTCAAGCGCAGCGGCTTTAACGCTCGAAGGCGGCTTCATAGCGCCAGTCCGTGTCTATACGACACACTACAGCGCATCCCTCGCATTAAAAGTGGCAGAAAAATAATCAAGGTTTTCATCGGCAGAGGGTCAGGATTGAGGCGTCACTATTATAAGACGCACGATCCTGAGAAAACAGGAGCGGTTGTTTATAGTTCGTCTAGCTGTTGCAGTGCCAGCAAAGCATTGCGTAGATGCTTTTCCACCATATTTCGGGAAATGCCCACGCGTTCAGCAATTTCGGCATGACTCAACTCTTCAAACTTACGCAGCACAAACACATTGCGGCATTTAGGTGGCAGTTTGTCGATGGCAGCTACCAGCCTATCCAGGCGCTCGCGCGCAAGACTGATTTGTTCAGGATCGACACCATCGCTGACCTGCAACACCGTTTCATGGCTATCATCGTTATCGATGTACAAGTTACGAACATTGCGGCGGCGTTCGTAATCCGTCGCCAGATTAGCAGCGATACGATGCATCAAGGCACGCGGATTGTCCGCCTGCTGCCACAAATCGCCGGAAAACATACGCTGATAGGTTTCCTGAACAATATCGGCCGCGGTTTCCAGACAGCCGCAACGTCTGAACATAACCCGACGCAATTCCTCGTCATAAGTCTCGATCAGGCGTGAGATGTTGGCGGCATCGTTCATGGGTGATATGCGGGGGTTTGGCTAAGATAATCGGATCAACAAACAAAGTTTGTGCCAAAAACGCTGCAGATCTGGTTTTTACTGGCTTTACGGATAAATAAGCAACCACTATAGCCAGTAGCGCTGGCTAAATTTAGGGGATAAGCCAGACTAAACACCTTTGTATAACACAGTTTAATTAGTCATCCCGCGCCCGGCCCAAACCGCACTTGCTACCAGGTGAGACAAATATTGAAAAAACCGAATGGCTTTGGTTCTTTAATCCTCGATGGGAGGCATGTTTGCAACTGTGTGGACGTGATCGACTAGTCAGTTGGGCTCTACTTGATACGAAGGGAACCGTTAAAAAACGCCTCTCCATTGAGGGAGAAGGGGAGTATTTAAATTTTTAGAGGCTCTCCCTTTATTTAAAAGGGATCGTTAATGATCTCGATCAACACCAAGTGACAATTACCCTAGCTTTGCTAATGTCCGCAAATTGATTTCAAGCCGATGCTGGGTTTCGCGTTGCTCTACCCAGCCTACTGGCTGCCTTTTCTCAAGGCCAACAAATTGATCAAA
>CAIOHN010000016.1 GCA_903858105.1 uncultured Pseudomonadota bacterium
ATTTACACGATTTATTTAAAAAAAATGACGCCGCAAAATATTGTCATTGGCGGGATTGCTGGCGCGGCGCCACCATTATTGGGTTGGACGGCCATTACCGGTGAAATCCATCATCATGCGTTGCTGCTGGTGTTGATTATTTACGTCTGGACGCCGCCGCATTTTTGGGCGTTGGCCATCGCCCGCCGAGAGGAATACGCCAAAGTTTCCATTCCGATGCTGCCGGTGACGCATGGCGTGGAATTTACCCGGTTGCAAATTTTGCTGTACACGATTTTGCTGCTGATCACGACCTTGCTGCCTTATTTAACCGGCATGAGTGGGCTGATATATTTGGTATTGGCCGTAATTCTCGGGCTGGGCTTTATGTATTACGCCGTGCAAATGATGCGTAAAAAAGACAATAAAACCGCGATGCGCACTTTTGGCTATTCGATTGTGTATCTGATGCTGATTTTTGCTGCTTTGTTGATCGATCATTATTTCCCCCTTTCGCTATCATGACGCTGACAGAACAAGAACATCCCTTCGCAGAATTTATCAAGATACTGGGCAAAGGTAAAAAAGGCTCGCGACCTTTAACCCAAGACGAAGCCTATCGCGCCATGAAGATGATTCTGTCCGACGAGGTAATGCCCATCCAATTGGGAGCTTTTTTGATGCTGATGCGTATCAAAGAGGAAACCAGCGAAGAGCTGGCCGGTTTTGTCACCGCCGCCAAGGAAAGCTTTGCTTTTACCAGTAGTTTGCAAGTGGATTTGGATTGGTCGTCCTATGCGGGCAAACGTCGGCACTTACCGTGGTTTTTGTTATCGACTTTATTATTGGCCGAAAATGGCATCAAGGTCTTCATGCACGGTGCAGGTGGGCATACCCAAGGCCGGATTTATACCGAAAAAGTTTTGCAGGTTTTGGGAGTACCGGTGGCTGGCTCGCTACTGGAAGCAGAGCAGCAACTAGCCACTAGCAACTTCAGTTACTTATCGCTGCAGTACATCTGCCCCAGACTTTATGACATGATCAATTTGCGGCCTGTCATGGGCTTGCGCTCGCCGGTGCATACGCTGGTGAGATTATTGAATCCGTTTGGTGCCAGCCATAGTATTCAGGGGATTTTTCACCCCAGCTACCGGCAAGTGCATCAAAAAGCCGCCTTATTGCTCGGCGAACGCAGCATGGCTGTATTAAAAGGTGAGGGCGGCGAAACCGAGCGGAATCCGGATATGGAATGTCTGGTACAAAGTGTGACTAACGGCGAATTGCAGGACGAGCTTTGGCCGATGATATTTCAAAGACGACACATGAAGGCCGAGAACTTGGAGCCGCAACAACTGGCACTATTATGGCAGGATCAACTTGAAGATGAGTTTGCGCAAGCCACGGTAATAGGTACTGCGGCGATTGCCTTGAAATTAATAGGTAAAGCCGCGACTCAGCAGGAAGCGCATGATTTAGCGGAAAGTTACTGGAATGCCCGCAACCGTCAGCGTTTATCAGGCTGATACTTGACCGGGTTTGGAAAAGCGCGGAACGGGCGGCAAGTGTTCCCGTTCCAGTAATAAATATTTCAAGCCGATTAAAGTAGATTGTTCGTCGTGATCGACCCAGACTACTTCTGCTTCGCCCTGTAATTCCAAATGCCTGAAAGAAAAGTGCACTACAGCACCGGCTTCGGGGTTAATCAAATTCTTGACTCGAGCCATCAAGCCATCTACCGATACGTTTTCTGTATTGAATGCATAAACGGAATCACCCACCAGTAATTGTCCCAGCGCCTTTAAGTTCTTGCGATATGCGCGTCTTTTATACAACAG
>CAIOHN010000017.1 GCA_903858105.1 uncultured Pseudomonadota bacterium
AAGAACCGAAATGACCACAATTACATTCGATACTCATGTATTTGTAAAAAAATTGCAGGCTGTCGGTTTTACTGAAGAGCAAGCAGAGGTTTTCGCAGCCGAACAAGCGCGCCTGATTGAAGATCAACTGGCAACAAAGCACGATTTGCTCGAGTTGGAAACAAATTTGCGCCGTGAAATAAAGCAATCCGAATTGCTGTTACAAGCCAAAATGTCGGAAAACAAAGCCGAGATGGTGCGATGGGTTGTGGGTGTAGGTATGCTGCAAATCACCTTAATTACCGCATTAATGCTGCGTCTGTTGCCAGGGTAGGTTTAGGGGTGCTTAGCCCCACCGTTCACCGCTGCTAGGTCGGCATTAAAGTAAACGTCGCGATAGCGACACATTTAAAAGCCAAACGCCAAAAGGTCAATAATAACATGGCATTGTACGTCTATAAATTTGGTGGCACGTCCGTCGGTACGGTGGAACGTATCAAGGCAGTTGCCGAGAAAGTTAAAAAATCCCACGATGCGGGCGATCAGATTGTGGTGGTGGTGTCGGCGATGAGCGGCGAGACCAATCGCCTGGTAGGGCTGGCTAAAGAAATGCAGCCGCAACCGACTGACCGGGAACTGGATGTGTTGTTGTCCACCGGCGAGCAGGTCACTATCGCATTGTTGTCGATGGCCTTGCACCAGTTGGGTTGCGAGGCGCGTTCGTATACTGGTGCGCAGGTGCGGATTTTGACCGACAGCGCTCACACCAAAGCTAGGATTCGCGAGATTGACGAAGCGAATATGCGCGCCGATCTCGACGCCGGCAGAGTCGTGGTGGTGGCTGGATTTCAAGGTGTGGACGAGCGTGGCGATATTACCACGTTGGGACGCGGCGGCTCAGACACGACTGGCGTGGCCTTGGCTGCGGCGTTGAAAGCTGACGAATGCCATATCTATACCGATGTCGATGGCGTCTATACCACCGATCCGCGTGTGGTACCAAAAGCCCGTCGCCTGGATCGCATTACTTTCGAAGAAATGCTGGAAATGGCCAGTTTGGGCTCCAAAGTCCTGCAAATCCGTTCGGTCGAGTTCGCCGGCAAATACAATGTCAAATTACGGGTATTGTCTTCGTTTATGGAAGGCAACGGCACCCTTATTACCTACGAGGAATCAGAGATGGAAAGAGCGTTAATTTCAGGCATAGCCTTTAACCGGGATGAGGCGAAGCTGACCCTGACCGGTGTGCCTGATCTGCCGGGTGTGGCGTCGAAAATTTTGGGGCCGATCGCCGCCGAGAACATCGAAGTGGATATGATCGTGCAAAATATTTCCGCCAACGGCACGACCGACTTTACCTTTACGGTAAATCGTAACGACTTTGCCCGGGCGCAAAATGTCTTGGAAGGCTTGCGGGCCGATCTGGGCGGTAATACGGCGATTATCAGCGACAGCAGTATCGTCAAGGTATCTATTGTCGGCGTCGGTATGCGTTCGCACGCGGGGATTGCCAGCACCATGTTCAAAGTGTTGGCCGACGAAGGTATTAATATCCAGATGATTTCTACCTCCGAGATCAAGATTTCTGTAGTGGTTGACGAGAAATATCTGGAGTTGGCAGTACGCGCCTTACATAAAGCGTTTGGCTTAGATCAGGATTAGTCTTTTTGCTCAGCGTTTAGACGGCAAAGTTGGTGGCCGCCAGAGAGGGATTTTAAGCAGGTCGGTAACTCGATCTTAGGTTTTGCTCGGTCGGTTGTTGCGCTTAAATATTGATGTGGCTGCGGATTGGGTTTGTACTGCTCACAGGGCTATAATTTGGTTATAGCGTGTGCCTGGCAAATTTAAGTGGGTTTATGTGGTGATGGATAAGGACATAAAATATTGTGATCATTGCGGTTTGGCTGTCGAAGTGGAAGGCTTTGAGCTAAAAACCAAGCAAGGTGACAAGCGATTTTGCTGCGAAGGCTGTAAAGGGATTTATCAGATGCTACACGAGGCTTTGCTTCAACAGGGTGCTAACGACGAATCTGAACCCACTCGGTCTTAAAGTGCTTGTCAAAGTCTGCGTAATTCTTAGCGCTTTAAGGGGGAATTAGTTGTCTGCTCTCTGTCGTGCTTACCGATAATCGCCTATACTCAACTTTCGTTTTAACGCATGGAGATTGAGCATGAAAAAATTGGTATCAATTCGCGCGATAACCGCTAGGCTTAACCGTAAGCTGGCTAAAGAATCAAAAAAACTATTAAAATACAGGCCAAGGCTGCAAAGCGGCGATAGCATAGTCGAGTACGCGGTAGTCGACTTGACGACGAACGCCATTATCAACTTTCACATGGCGGGCGAGATAGAGGGCTTTGCCAGAGAGCGCGGCTGTTTGGCCGGCTTGGAAGAAATATCTTTTGAATAAATTCTAAATTTAAACTCCCGATTGGACCTTAGCTGACTAAGGTCGGCGGTTTTGAGTTAGTTGCGCCAGGGGCGGGAGATTTGAAAATTAAAGGGCTTGTATCCACAAGCCCTTTTTTTTTTCATAAATGGTTTAAGGGTGGCGGCGCGTTACCGATTAAAAAGGTTTGCTGCATGCCA
>CAIOHN010000018.1 GCA_903858105.1 uncultured Pseudomonadota bacterium
CTCGGCATGCCGCGTTAAACGGTTTTGCACTTCGGACAGAATGCCTTCAACGCTGGCGAAAAACAGCGGCTCTTCAGGCCGAAGTATCAAAATTTTGGCCCGGATTATAGCAGTGGGGTGATTTTGCCTGTCGACATAATCCCGCGAGTCATCAATCTCAGCCAATTCTTTTACCACCGGTTGGCTGAACGAGCGAATGGCAGACGCCAGTGATAAACCAATCGCAATCAGCATGCCGTGCAGTACCCCAAACGCCATCACCGCCATCACCGCCGCCAAAGCTAAATATTGATCCCTATCCATGCGCCAAAGACCGATTAACGCTTTGGGATTTAAGGCATGACTCAAAGCATGAATAATCGCAGCGGCAACAATCGGCTCAGGAATAAGACCAATCCAGCGTTGCCCAAAAATCGCCATTAAGCCTAATACTGTCGCAGCCACGACGCCGGCTAATTTTGTTTTTGCACCTGCTGATTCATTGGCCGCACTGGCGGAGAATCCCGCACCAACCGGCATACCTTGCAGCAAGCCGGAGATAAGATTGGCGGTGCCCAGGGCAAATAATTCGTGGCTGGGTTTTACGGTTTGGTCGTGCTTGAGCGAAATGCTGCGCACACTGCCCCAGGATTCGGCGATGATGATCACGATCAATCCAAATGCCACTTCCGCTAAATCTAGCCATTTTTCCAACGGTAATTGCGGCACGTTTACTTGCGGTGACGAAATTTTAACCGGGCCCACAGTCACGACATTAAGCGCTGACAGATTGATTTGGCTACTAAAATAGATGCCCAGCACCAAGACCACAAAAGCCCCCGGCACAGTCGGCCAGCGCTTTAACAACAACAATATGCCCAGCGCAGCAAAACCTAGCACTGGGCTCCAGATTGTCGATTCATGGAGGTGGTCAAACAGCTCGAACACAATATGAAACGGGTCAGACGCATTGACCTGTATACCCAGCATGCTGGGCATTTGTTTGACGATGATGGTCGTGGCCAACGCAAAGGAAAAACCATGTAATACCGGGCGAGACACAAAAGCAGAAAATCGGCCTGGGCCGGCTTTAGCAAAAACTAACAAGCCGATCCCGCTTAATATGACTAAAGCAAATCCCAGACTGGCGGCAGTGAGTGCATCAGGCGGATGCGCTGAAAAAACCACGGCAGCCAGCAGCGCAGCCGCTGAGGATGTAGGGGCTACAATTGCAAAAGGACTGCTGCCGATGACCGCATAGCTCAGCAAACCGACGATCGCGGCGACAATCGCAGATTGAATGGTCAGGTGGGCAATCGCTGCATAGGCGACAGCCTCCGGTAACAAAATGAACGCTACCGATAGGCCAGCAACCGCATCAGCGGTGAAGGTGGCTTTAGTCGGCCAGGCTTTGGTGAGTTGTGTCAGCAAATTGGGTATTAAGGAATATGGGGGATGGCTAGCAAGTTTGGCAGCTTTGTGTACAACGGTTCAGGCAATTTTACAGGCGATAAGCGCATCTTCGTCAAACGAATAGATTGCGCACAGCCTATGGTAACCGTCGGCGATGACTACTTTGCCGTGGATTGCGTCGCGTACTAGCAGCAGTGGTGACAATGGTTTTCCGGCTGCAATTTTGTTTTGATCTTTTTTAACGTGGGAGTTGCTGATGCCTAATAACGATAGACTGGAGGCCCGAAAAATATCTTTGGCTTTAAAATAAGTCAGTGGCGCGCTTCTGAGTTTTTTTATAAAGTCAGCGGCTTCCGTTTCGGTATATATCAAACTTAAATATGCCTGTGCTGCAGGGTAATCGTGATCTTCGGGTTCGCTTAACCAGCTAATTTGGGTTTGCTTGTTTTTTGACATGGTGGCCTGGATTTTTTTATAACGCTAATGTTTGACTGCATTGCTTGCAAATTTTAAGGCAATTATGCCACCTATCCGCTGGCCTAGGGCCAGAAAGCATCCAGGCACGCCTAGCACAGCGATCTTGTAACCAAAAGGTGATAGAACTGCCGTCCGCACATAGCCTTTGGCCTGACCGCGATATACTAAACTTGACGGCGTGCAGCCTAACTGCAGACGGTGTTGGGCTTGTGACGTTGGCAGGCTAATCATGGATAGTAATTAATTAGGAGAACGCATGAGTATTTTGTTTGAACCGCTTAAAGTGGGCGATATAACTTTGCCGAATCGCATCGTATTGGCGCCTTTGACACGCTGCCGCGCCAGTGCCGGACGCGTACCGAACGCGTTAATGGCCGAGTACTACGCGCAAAGAGCCAGTGCCGGTTTAATTTTAAGCGAGGCCACCAGCGTTTGCCAGCAAGGTGTGGGCTATCCGGATACGCCCGGCATTTGGTCGGATGAGCAAGTCGAAGGCTGGATCAAGGTTACGCAAGCCGTGCATGCTAGCGGCGGACGTATTTTCTTGCAGCTTTGGCATGTGGGTCGGGTATCCCATCCCGATTATCTGAACGGCGAATTACCTGTGGCACCCAGTGCCATTGCGCCACTCGGACACGTCAGTCTGCTGCGGCCGATGCGCGACTATGTAACACCCAGAGCACTGGATATTGCCGAGATCCCCGGCATCGTCGAGGCTTACCGCAAAGGCGCGGAAAATGCTAAACGCGCTGGATTTGATGGTGTGGAAATACACGGTGCCAATGGTTATTTGCTGGATCAATTTTTACAAGACAGCACCAATCATCGCAGCGACAGCTACGGCGGTTCGATAGAAAATCGCGCCAGATTGTTGCTGGAGGTGACCGATGCGGCAATCTCGGTATGGGGCGCGGGCAGAGTAGGCGTACATCTTGCGCCCCGAGGCGATGCGCATACCATGGGCGACTCGGATCCACTCAGCACCTTCGGTTTCGTCGCAGAGCAATTGGGCAAGCGAGGTATCGCTTTCATTTTTACCCGCGAGTCGCTGGGCGAAAACCGCATTAGCCCAGCTTTGAAAAAACGTTTTGCTGGCGTGTTGATTGCCAACGAAGGCTTTAATCGCGAAACCGCCCAGCAGGTGATTACAGCGGGCGAGGCGGATGCGGTATCGTTTGGTAAAGACTATATCTCAAACCCCGATTTGGTGCGGCGCTTGCAACTCAATGTCGCACTCAATCCTTATCATACCGACACTTTCTATGGTGCGGGCGAGCGAGATCCTAAGGCCGGATATACAGATTATCCGAATTTGGTGGCGGAAGCGGGGTAGTTCAAAAAACCTGTTAGACCGGCGCATCTATAACTCTGGGAAAGAGCGAGCAATTTTTTAGCGCCCTCTCTCGGAGGTAAAAATGTAGCCCTCCTCACGGTTTTTTAGCGGACAAAGTCGCGTCAAATATCCGCGCTTTCGCCAATTAAAAACGTGCTGTCTGACATCCCGTGAAAGCTATCCAGCAACAAATATTTAGCTCTAAAGTATTTTTCCAGCCAAATGCGCGTATCGGTATGCCGATGCGGCGTAGCATCGTTAATATGTTGTAGGCGTTGGCGTACCAGATGCTGGGGCAAGAGCAGCAATTCCACGTCGCTCATCGCCACAAACTTTTCCGGGCCGGAGGTGCGGCGATTTAATATTTCAAACAGCTGGTGTTTTTTTAAACCAAGTTCTTCTTTTATTTCGTCGCTAAATTCCAGAAACAAAGGCAGCAGTTCGCAACCGGTAAAGCTCTCGTCAAGCAAGTGCTGTAGTCGGGTCAATAAATGATGCACGGCAAAGCGATACAACTCTGATTCACGCACGAATAACCGAGCCGCTGCTACGCGCACGGCATCCCTATCCGCATTGCTAAGACGTATGGAGACGATGTTTTTTTTGTCGTCTAGACTCGACTCTTTAGCTTTCAATGGATGATCCTTGTCACTGACCTTCAAATTATCCAACCACTTTAAATCATTCATGTTACAGGTTTATAACAATGACGGGTTTACGGCTATAGATCCAAGCTGAGCCGCTGGCTTGACTGCCTATTGTGCTGCTTTTTATGGGCTTTTGTCATAAAGCGGTAATCATTGTGATACGACCAGAGCCTCATTCACTTGATGCTACGTGTTTAACGGGTGTGCAGGCCGGGCAAGTGACATGCAGCAATTCGCCGCTATGCCGATGCCGCAAGGGGCGGGCGCGACCGTCAAGTTGATTCATCTGCGCATACAACTGGTTTTCCTTGTTGATCACTTCTTGTTCGTGGGCAAAAGGATACAGATTTGGTTCCATGCCGCCGCCCGCAATAAAATGTTCACTGTCCAGCAGCATTAGTTTGGCGTGCAGCAATTCGTGTAGCAAGGCGTCAGCAGGTGAAATGCTGCAAGCCGGGCTGTCCTCGCAGCCTGGATTGTTCAGCAATTGTGCGCCGAGGCGCGTATCGAAATAAATCGTCACGCTATCCACGCCATAGCGATTGCCCCAGGCTTGCGCCTGCCAGGTGTCTGGCCGATAGGTCATCACCAACTTTTGACCGCGCAACTCGTTTATCAAGCCGATGACATGTGGAAACTGCGAATAATAATCCGCGATCACAGCAAGATCAGCATTGATGGTATTCGGGTCGCCAGCGTTGGCTTGGTAAAGGGTTGTCAAGAAGTCGGCAATCGTACTTGCCGCTATCTGATCGTGTTTAAGTGTGGCCTGCTTTTGACTGTATGCTGCCAGCACCTGTTCCGCTGTGGGTGGTCGCGACTGCCGCAGGCGAATGGTCCGGCTGCCATCTTTGCCGAATGACATAGCGGCTTGCATAGGCTGTGTAGGCTCCGCAAGCTGGCTGGCCACCGATTGGGCATTGGCGGTTAACGGCAAATCGTTGGCGCTAACTACCCGCGAAGTGGCCATCATGCCTATGCAAAAGCTTAATACCAAACTCACATCACGGCGGCGGTTATGCCTAAACGTTGCATCGTCGTGCTGCCGGCTATCTTCTTTTAAATAGATCCCA
>CAIOHN010000019.1 GCA_903858105.1 uncultured Pseudomonadota bacterium
ATTTTAAAACCGCTAAACACCATAGTGGCATCACCACCGAAACCCATGATCAGAAAGCTTTCTTCGTGCTCCGGCATGCTTTCAAACTGTTTGAGCAAATCGCGCGCATACACTTCGTTATATTTTAAAGTGGCGGTTTGCGGAGCGGTGGAAATAGCGAATAAAAAACTCTGATCTTCGGTGGGCGCCAGCTCTTTATTCGACAACATGAACATGAAGTAAATACTCACCAACACCAGCAAGGCAAAACCCATCACGGCAGCCGGATATTCCAGCACTTTGTGCAACATTCGCAGATATTGCCGCGCCAGTCCGTCAAAAAAGTGCTCGACAGCCTGTTCAAACCGTCCTGGCTGACCGCCTTGTTTAAGAAACCGCGAACTCATCATCGGTGAAAGCGTTAATGCCACCACACCAGAAATCACTACCGCGCCCGCCAGCGAGAAGGCAAACTCGGTAAACAAGGTGCCTACCAAACCGCCCATGAAACCGATAGGCGCATACACCGCTACCAAGGTCGTGGTCATGGCGATTACTGGCAGACTGAGTTCGCGCGCGCCCTCGATGGCAGCCTGTTGTCGGGTCAGACCATTCTCTATGTGTCGATGAATGTTTTCCACGACCACAATGGCATCATCCACCACCAAACCAATAGCCAACACCATAGCCAACATGGTGAGCAAGTTTAGCGAAAACCCCATTGCCAACATCAAAAACGCGCCGCCGATCAACGACAGCGGCACGGTAACTGCCGGGATTAAAGCGGCTCTTAAGGATCCTAGCGACAAAAATATCACCACCAAAACAATTGCCACCGCTTCAAGCAAAGTGCTGAATACTTCGTTGATCGAATCTTCGATGAACTGACTGGCATCGTAGGGCAGCAAAATGTGCATGGCATCGGGCAAGTCGCGCTCGATGTCTTTGAGTTGTTGCTTAACCGCTTTAGCAACACTAAGAGGATTGGCACCCGGCGCTTGCTCTATGCCCATAAAAATGGCCATTTTGCCTTTGTACCAGTTCACAGTGTCGTAATCTTCGCTACCCAATTCGATAGTGGCTATATCTGCCAAACGCACCAAAGAGCCATTGCGCTTACTCACCACCAGTTGTTTAAACTCTTGCTGACTCACCGCGTCGGTGGTGGCAGCCAAATCCAGCTTGACGTAATTAGCTTTGGTGCCGCCCACGCCGGACAAATAATTGTTGGCCCGCAACACCTCATTCACTTCGCCGGCGGTAATCCCCAAAGCCGCCATCCGCTCTGGATCCAGCCAGATTCGCATCGCAAAGGTTTTATTGCCCAGCATCGAGGCTTTACCAACCCCCGCCACGGCTTGCAGTTTGGGTTGCACTACCCGCAACATGTAATCGCTAAGCGGTGCGGCTTGCAAGCTATCGCTATACAGAGCGATGTACATCAACGCGGTATCATCGCCGGTTTGTGAGGTGATTACCGGGTCTTCAGCTTCGGCGGGCAAGACATTACGCTGGCTGGCAACCTTGGCTTGAATCTCGGCAACTGCGGCATTGGGATCATAGTTAAGCCGCATGTGCGCTTCGATTACCGAACTGCCCTGCCGACTGCTGGATGACAAATAATCGATGCCGTTGGCTTCGGCAATGGCTTGCTGCAAAGGCGTGGTGATAAAGCCTTTTATAAGTTCGCTACCTGCCCCCGGATAGGAGGTGGTGATGGTAACCACAGTGTTTTCGGTTTCCGGGTATTGGCGCAACTCCAATACAGTCAGGGCACGCAGCCCCAAAATCAAAATCAGTAAACTGATGACACTGGCCAATACCGGGCGCTGGATGAACAGATCGGTAAATTTCAAGGCTGGGCCTCGCGCTCGCCTGGCGCCGCTTGACTATCCACGACTATAGTCATGTCGTTGCGCAATTTAACTTGTCCGGCACTGACGACTTTATCGCCAACACTAAGGCCGCTGACAATTTCTACCCTGCCCTCGCGGGTTTGTCCGGTTTTAACCTGACGGTTTTGTACTTTTAAATCTTGGTCTTTGCCCACTACCAGAAACACCGAATCGCCGTAAGGATTGTAAGTAATGGCGGTATCGGGCACGGTTAATACTGTGTCTGTTTTACCGGAGATGATTTGCACTTGGGCAAACATGCCGGGATGCAATAATTTGGCAGTATTTTTTAAACGGGCTTGCACTTTTATGCCACGGTCTTGCGGGTCTACGCCCGAACCTATTGCGACAATCTCGCCGCTAAAACGTCGATCTGGATACGCCTGAATCGTGATATCGACTTGCTGATTAACTGCCAATTGGCTCATGTAACGCTCAGGCAAGCTAAAATCCAGCAGCATGGGATCGAGTTTTTGCAGTTCGACCATAGCGGTGCCGACCGGCAAGTATTGCCCCAAATCGACTTGGCGTATCCCCAACTGGCCGCTAAACGGCGCGCGAATTTGTTTTTTGGCAATCTGGGTTTGTTTGCCGGCCACAGCGGCGGATGCCTGTTCTAGTAAGGCCTGATTTTGATCATAATCGGCGCGAGAAACGAATTTTTTCTCCAGCATCTGCGCACTACGCTGGAAGCGCAATTGAGCTAATTTTTGCTCGGCCTGCAAACTTTGTAACTCGGTG
>CAIOHN010000020.1 GCA_903858105.1 uncultured Pseudomonadota bacterium
CAATTGTTCATCCACCTGATGAATATGATCCAGCATCAAATTAATGGCATTGGCGATTGGATCAGGCATATCGCTGGTAGCGCCATAGGCATCAAAGCCGATTTTTTGGGCGATTGCGTCGCGCCGGACTTTATCTTCCTTGGTTTTGGCATCGACTATGTGCGCAGGGATACCCACCACAGTCACGCCGGGTGGCACAGCTTTGACGACGACAGAATTAGATCCCACGCGAGCGCCGTCGCCAATCTCGATTGGCCCCAGCACTTTAGCACCAGCACCTATTACCACTGCATTTCCAAGCGTGGGGTGACGCTTGCCTTTATCCCAACTGGTGCCACCCAAGGTAACACCATGATACAAGGTGCAATCGTCGCCAATCACCGCAGTTTCGCCAATCACTACGCCCATGCCGTGATCGATAAAAAAACGCCGACCAATTTGAGCGCCGGGATGAATCTCTATCCCCGTCAACCATCTACCCAAAAACGAGACATAACGCCCCGCCCACCTAAAACCGCGAAACCACAGCCAATGGCTACAGCGATGAATCAGTACCGCATGAAACCCCGGATACGTAGTAATTACTTCAAAAGCCGACTGGGCAGCCGGATCGCGGGCGAATACGCATTGAATATCTTCTTTCAGTCTGGAGAACATAGGCTTACTTGAGATTGTGATTTTGCGAGAAGCGTAAAATACCCCTCAAAATATCCAGCTCTTTGGTGTCAAGCAGGGTTCGGTTAAATATGCGCCGTAAGCGCCGCATGATGGACTTGGATCTGTCGGGATGCAGAAAGCCAATATCGGCGATAGTTTGTTGCAAATGCTGATAAAACGCCTCCATTTGCTCTGCCGTTGCCAGCGGCTCCTCGCCGCCGTCACCCACATTGCTGAGCATTTTCTGACCGGAAGCCACAAATAATTCGTAACACACCACCTGCACCGCAGCAGCCAGGTTCAATGAACTATATTCGGTATTACAGGGGATGCGCAGCAAATAATGGCATAAATCCAGTTCGTGGTTTTTCAAACCGGAATTCTCCCGGCCAAAAACCAAGGCAATATTTTGTACCGGCAGCGCGCCGACAAATTTTTCGGCAATTTCTCTGGCCGTCAAACTTGGCCAGCTAATCGTTCGGTCGCGGGCACTGGCACCCAGTACGATATTGCAATCGGCAATCGCCTCTTGCAGCGAGTCAAAAACAGCCGCCGTCCTTAAGACATCATCTGCACCAGAGGCTCTAGCGGTGGCGTCGGCATGCGGAAATAGCTTGGGAGTAACCAAGCGCAATTGATCCATCTGCATATTTTTCATGGCTCTGGCCACCGCGCCAATGTTGCCCGGGTGTGACGTTTCGACCAAAACCACTTTAAAATGTGATAGCAATGCCCTGCCTCTAACGCTAAAAAAGCCGCGATTCTAGCAAAAGATTTGCTATTCTATCGGAGTTTTCTAACTGCTCATTTTCAATTCGATTCTATGCACCCGATGCTTAATATTGCCGTCCGCGCAGCGCGGAACGCCGGCGACCTAATCCAACGCTCCTCCCAAAATATCGAGAAACTCACCATCGATCAAAAAAGCCGTAACGACTACGCCTCTGAAGTCGACCGTATGGCAGAGCAGGAAATTATCAAAGTCATCCGCGCCGCTTTTCCCGATCACGCCATTTTGGCAGAGGAAAGCGGTGAACATAAAGGCAACGACTACGTCTGGGTAATAGACCCGCTGGACGGCACCACCAACTTTTTACACGGCTTTCCTCAATACGCCGTATCGATTGCCCTGAAGCACAAAAACAAGCTGGAATTGGGGGTGATTTACGATCCTACCCGCGACGAACTGTTTACTGCTGAACGCGGCGGTGGCGCCATGCTTAACAATCGCCGGATTCGCGTCACCAAACAAAACAGCATGCGCGGCGCTTTGATCGGCACAGGTTTTCCATTTAAAACCATGGAAAATCTCGATCCTTATCTGAATATGTTCCGGGCAGTGTCCGCGGATTCAGCAGGCATCAGACGCGCGGGGGCAGCGGCACTGGATGTTGCTTATGTTGCTTGCGGCCGATTGGATGCCTATTGGGAAATCGGCGTAAAAGAGTGGGACATCGCTGCAGGCGTGTTATTGGTGCAGGAAGCCGGCGGCGTGGCTACCGATTTTTCCTTTAATGACAAATACTTGCAGTCAGGCAACATCATTGTTGGCAATCCAAAAATGCACCAACTGATGTACCATGCCATAGAGCCGCATGTACCTCCGCACTTAAAATAATCACCATACGGCATTTAGCCTAGAATTGTTCTAGGCTAAGCTTTTCTTTTATACTTACCGGCTAACCAAATTATAAGAGGCCATCATGGAAAAACCTTTCATCCTGCACATGCTGACTACAGCCAAAAATTTAAGCCCATTTGACGTCAATATGGCGATGGATGCTGGTTGGATTTCAGCAATTCCTTATATTAACGTCGAACCGAGCGAAGTCAGAGGTTTGGTGCAAGATGCCATATTCTCGCGTAGCCCAAAAGGCTTATTGCGGACTGCCATTTTTATCGGTGGTCGCGAGACCAAGCAAGCGATGGACATGCTGAAAATGGCAAAAAATTCTATGGTGCCGCCTTTTGAAGTATCTGTATTCGCAGATCCTAGCGGTGCGTTTACCACAGCTGCCGGTATGGTTGCTGCGGTAGAAAAAGAATTGGCTGAAAAATTTGATACCACGCTGGAAGGCAAAAACGTTATAGCCCTGGGCGGCACTGGCCCGGTGGGTCAGGCGGCGGCCGTGATTGCCTCGCAAGCAGGCGCCCATGTCAGAATCATCGGCAGACAGCTTGATAAAGCCGAGCGCACTGCAGAACTTTGCAGCGAAGAATTTGGCGATGGCAAAATTAAAGTACTTGCCGGCGCCGACGCCGACAAAGCTGAATACATGAAAACAGCCGATGTGGTGTTCGCCACGGGTGCAGCTGGCATTGAATTACTCAGCGCCGAATTAATCGCCCAAGCACCGTTGCTTAAAGTCGCTGCCGACGTAAACGCTGTACCACCTGCCGGTATCGCTGGTATAGACGCATTCGACAACGGCAAACCCTTGGCTGGATCGATCAGTGGCGCAGTTGGTATCGGCGCGCTGGCGATAGGCAACATCAAATACCAAGCGCAAAGCCGCTTGCTGAAAAGAATGCTGGAAAGCGATCAACCGCTGTTTTTGCATTTTGAGCACGCTTTTGAAGTCGCTCGCGAATTCATCAAATCGACTAACTAATAAGCTTAGCTCCTAAAAGTCCGCCACTCAGCGAGGGTAAGGTAACAATGGCAAAACGCAGCATACTCCACATGTTCGACCCGATGCCAAACAATAGCCCGTTTGACATCAACATGGCACTTGATGCAGGTTTTGACGTGCTCATGCCCTACTCCAACGTCAAACTGGAAAACATCCAGAATTTGACCCAGGATGTGATTTTTTCCCGCACACCAGCGGCTTGCAAAAAAACCGCCATCTTCATTGGCGGGCGAGACATGGGCATGGCTATCGACATGCTGCAAGCCACCAAACCTGCGATGGTGCCGCCGTTTCAAGTCTCTGTTTTCGCTGATCCTAGCGGCGCCTACACCACGGCGGCGGCCTTGGTAGCCTGCGTAGAAAAAGCCCTAAAAGAAAAGCACGGCAAAGACTTAAACGGCTGCAAAGCCTTGGTATTTGGCGGTACAGGCCCGGTGGGTATCGCGACCGGCGTAATCGCCTCTTTACAAGGCGCCAACACCACGTTGGTGGATCATTTATCGATTGATGCTGCCAAAGATGCGGCCAAACAATACAACCGTCGCTTTGGCGCCAGTATTGATGGTGCTGTGGCGCGTAACGACGAGGAAAAAGCTGCGCTGATCGCCGATGCCGACATAGTATTCTGCACCGCAAAAGCCGGTATCCGGGTATTGAACGCTGCCGTGCTGGGTCAGGCCAAGCAATTAAAAGTGGCTGGCGACGTGAACGCAGTACCGCCTTTAGGTATAGAGGGTATTGAGCTTAACGATTCCGGCGCTCCGCTAATCCTGGCCAGCCAATCGGGCAATGCCGTGGGCGTAGGCGCTTTGGCTGTTGGCAATATCAAATACAAAACCCAGCAAGAGTTGCTTAAACTGCTGTTGGAAACCGAAGAACCGCTGTTTCTGGATTTTCGTGAGGCCTTTACTAAAGCCAGAACTCTGGTTTAGCTGTTGCTGGGTGTTGCGCCAAGCGGCGCTTCACCCAGCCTATCAGACAGCATCCAGATAATTGAATTTAACCGCCAACCGGGTTAATTCCACATCGTTTTTGATACTGAGCTTGCGATAAACCCTATAGCGATAGGTATTGACCGTCTTGTCGCTTAGCGCCAAGGCTTCTGACATTTCCTGAATGCTATTGCCGCGCAGAATCAAATGTACCACCTCAGCCTCGCGCTGCGAAAGCTGCAAGAAAGGCGAAACATCTGCACCCGGCAAATATTGAAACGCCAGGTTGCTGGCAACATCCTGACACAAATAGCGTTTGCCGGCCATTACCGTGTTGATGGCCGCGACCATTTCACTCACCGGCGAAGCCTTACTTACAAACCCCACTACACCCAACTTTAATAACTGTTGCGGTATTGGCCCGTCGTTATGCACCGACAAAGCAATAATTTTAATGGCTGGCCGGTTTTGCAAAATCCGCCGACAGGCTTCAAAGCCGCCGATGCCGGGCATGTTAATATCCATTAAAATGACATCTGGCGGATCTTCATCTACGATCTGCAAAGCCCTTTCGCCGCAATTGCAGACTGCAACCACGGTAATATCCTTCTCCGTAGCCAACAAGGCTTCGATACCGCTCCTGACCAGTTCATGGTCATCGACAAGCAACACTTTTATCATAACGTTCCATCTTCCAAACTTGTATTGGGTCAGTTTCCCAAATTTTACCAGTAACAGCAATGCTGCCAAAGTATTAGGATAGACCGGAATTTGATTTGGCGATTCGTTGTTTTGTCCATTAAACGTTAAAATAGCCTTTTTTGATCAATAAACTTTAGGGCTTCCATGCGCACTTCCCAATTTCCTCTTAGCACTGTAAAAGAAATACCCGCCGATGCCGAAATAGCCAGCCACAAACTCATGATCCGCGCCGGACTGATCCGCAAGCTGGCTGCTGGCGTATATACCTGGCTTCCACTAGGTCTGAGAGTGTTGCGCAAAGTCGAACAAATCACCCGCGAAGAAATGAACAAAGCCGGCGGTCTGGAAGTTTTGATGCCGGCACTACAACCCGCCGAATTATGGCAGGAAACTGGTCGTTGGGAAAAATACGGCCCTGAGCTGGCGCGCATGAAAGACCGCCATGACCGCGATTTTTGCCTTGGCCCCACTCACGAAGAAATCATCACCGACCTGGCCCGTAACGAGCTGAAAAGCTACAAACAATTGCCAATTACTTATTATCAAATCCAGACTAAATTTCGCGATGAAATTCGTCCGCGTTTCGGCATCATGCGTTCGCGCGAATTTTTAATGAAAGACGCCTACTCCTTCCATCTGGATCAGGCATCGCTGCAGGCCACTTACGATGTGATGTACCAAACCTACACCAATATTTTTAACCGCTTTGGTTTAAAGTTCCGGGCTGTAATTGCCGATTCCGGCTCCATTGGCGGCGCAGTTTCACATGAGTTTCATGTACTGGCCGACTCCGGCGAAGATGCCATCGCCTTTTCCACAGAAAGCCAATATGCGGCCAATATCGAAAAAGCCGAAGCCTTGCTGCCTGCAGGCGTTTGCCCAGCACCAAGCCAAGCCAAGGCCTTGATCGACACGCCGAATCAACACACTATTGAAGAAGTAAGCAAGTTTTTCGACGTTGCTGAGAGCCAGTGCCTGAAAACCCTGATCGTCAGAGGCGAAGACAATAGCCTGGTAGCCTTGTTACTGCGCGGCGACCACGAACTTAACCCGATCAAAGCCGAAAAAGTCGATGGTGTCCTGTCTCCACTGCAATTCGCTAGCGACGAGGAAATTTTAGCCTCCTGCCACTGTAAACCCGGCTCTATCGGCCCCATAGGCTTGACGATGCAAGTGGTTGCCGACCGCAGCGTAACCGTGATGGCGGATTTTATTTGTGGCGCCAATCAAGACGGCAAGCACTATCAGGGCGTCAACTGGCAACGCGACCTGGCTTTACCAGAACATATCGCCGATTTGCGCATGGTGGTCGAAGGCGACGCCAGCCCGGATGGCAAAGGCAGCATTACCATTGCGCGCGGCATTGAAGTGGGTCACATTTTCCAGTTGGGCACTAAATACAGCGAAGCGATGAACGCGGCGATTATCAATGAAGCCGGCAAAAACCAGATCATGACCATGGGCTGTTACGGCATAGGTATTTCGCGGGTAGTGGCCGCCGCCATTGAACAAGGTCACGACGAACGTGGCATTATCTGGCCAAACGAACTAGCGCCGTTCCAGGTGGCTATTTGCCCGATGAATATGCACAAATCAGATCGTCTGCTTGAGACGGTCCAGAAGGTCTATAAGGAGTTATTGGCCGCGGGAATTGAAGTATTACTCGACGACAGAAAAGTCAGAGCGGGCTTCATGTTTTCAGACATGGAACTGATCGGGATTCCGCACCGGATTGTCATCGGTGACCGCGGACTTGACAGCGGCACAGTCGAATATCAAGGCCGTCTGGATAAAGAAAGCCAGGATGTAGCGTTTTCTGAGATTGTCAGTTTTATTAAAAACAAGCTGGCTTAAATTCTCCGCCATAAAAAAGGGCGCAAATAGCGCCCTTTTTTGGCAATGCAAACCGGTTTACTTAACCAGATTAAACATAGACTTTACCGCGCCGCATTTTGGGCAACCCCAATCCTCCGGCACATCTTCCCAACGCGTACCAGGTGCTACGCCGTTTCTTGGATCACCAAGCTCTTCGTCATAAATGTGACCACAAGTCTTGCATTTGTATTTTCTGTATTCTGCCATGGAACGATTCCTCAAACTATATTGATGGGTTAAGCAAAGCGAGCGAATTGTAGCCTATGCCATCCACCTAAAAAACCACGAATATTGGAAGGTATCATGAAACTGATCTACACTCTGTAACGTAATCTTGTTCGACGCCTAAAACAGCCTTTCTACCTGCTAATTAGTATTAAAACCACAAAAAGTTAGTGCATCGACGCCCCCTGACTAGCGCTAACCTGCGGCCAAAAAGCTAAACATTGTAGTCATTTAGTGCAAAATTATGCTAAAAAAACGTTTCTAAGGCTAAGTCCTCAGGCACAGCTGTATAAAAAGATGATTATCAACACTAGTCATTGAATTGTAATTTGATCTACTTAATAAAAGCGGGTATAAACGCGATTGAGGGGGAATTGATTTTTTTTATTTTATTGGAGCTTAGAATGAACACAAGTACTTGGATAAATCGTTATACGCGAAGCTTAGTGCTAGCGTCTGGCTTGGCCATCATATCTCCAATCGCCTTGGCAAGCACAACGGCGAACTATCTTGCCGCACCCGGTGCTACTGGCGATGAAGCAACTGTCGGTCCGTTTGATACTTACGATTTTGGCTTGGGCGTTGGCTTGGTTAAAATCAACAACGACGGCACATTGACTGGCTACTTCCAAACATACGTCAACGATCATGTGCTGAGCAGCGCAGGCGGTATTAACGTGCCTCAGCTCAATGTCGCTGGCCAAGGCAGCGGCTTTGAATTAACTGTCGTAGCCAGCTTTAGCGGCACCTATGCCAACGCTATCCCAGGGTTTCAAAACTTCACACTGACCAGCGGCAACGTCGGCCTATATTTTGACACCACACCCGACTTTAGCTTTACCGGTGACAGCGGCTTTGACAACGGCTCGGCAATTCTGACCGGTAGCCTAACCGGCGGTAGCGGCTTTATATCCCTGGCGTCTGGAACAGGTATTGAACAACTAGCCCTTAACTTTAGCGGTGCCTTTGGCAATTCCAACCCCAACGTCTACTCACCAGGCGTCGGTGGAGGCAATGCACTGTTCTCGATAGACTTAAATAATTCTACACTGCTACCTGCTATAAATAGTGTGCAGAACCACCCCAAAAGCGAAGGCGTCCTAGCAGCTGTCGATGGTTCAATCCGTTTGACTGCTGTACCAGTACCGGCGTCGGTATGGCTTTTCGGCACTGCTTTGGTGGGTTTTTTGACCAACGGCAAACGTAAGAAAATCGCCGCTTAACACCAGATTCTGATCCAATCTATCGCTCAGCCTTAGAAGCCTGGGCGATAGACATCAAACATTTGCTAGCTTAGCCGAGAACCGCTAGCGAACTGCAAGCAAATACCAAACAAGCTCTCCCATTCATCTCCCGCAGTCTGGCCTTTAATTTGAGAATCAGCCGCCGCACTCGCTTGCAAAATGGCATATAGGTCAGCAACCTTAAGCCTGTGCAAAGCTTCATGCACCATCTGTTTCCGCTTGTCCCAAATCAGATATTTTTTGTAAATAGCATCCTGGCTACCGCCATGCTTTAATTCGGCCTTGATATTTATCAAGGTTCTAGCCTCGCGACTGATCGCCCAGAGTATGACAGGCGCTGCGACCCCCTCAGCCTTAAGTGAGTACAGAATCTTGTCGGCACGATTCAACTTGCCCTGCAGCAACGTATCCATCAATTTAAACACGTCGAACCGCGAGCTATCAGCCACTTCGTCATCGACCATAGCTCGATTGATACGTGCAGAACCATGCAAAATATACAGCTTTTCCAACTCTTGAGCGGCTGCCAATAAATTGCCTTCAATCCGCGCAGCCAAACTTTTTAAGGCATCGCCATCGATATGCATACCCTTGCGTTCCGCTCGCCGTTGTAGCCAGTGCAGCAACTCCTGCTGTTGCAAGGGCCAGACTTGCACCACCACACCCAGTTTATCGACCGCCTGAAACCATTGGGATTTTTGCGCAGCGCTTTCCAATTTACCAACGCTAATCAGTAGTACCGTATCTTCTGGCGGGCGCTGACAATAGGCACTAAGCGCTTTACCGCCTTCGACACCTAACTTGGCAGAAGCCAGGCGCAAATCAATCAGCTTTTTGTCGGAAAATATGGATAAGGACTCTGCTTCAGCACTCAACAACGGCCACTCATTGCCCGTATCTATGGCAATCACTTCGCGCGTGGTATATCCAGCCTGGCGGCAAGCCCTACGAATCTCATCCGCAGTCTCACCAAGCTGTAAAGGCTCATCGCCACTGATCAAATAGACTGGCGCCAGGGATTTATGTAAAGTCCCGGCGAGTTGATCGAGTTTGAGCCGCATGATTATTTTTTTGGGGTTTCGCTGGCAATCCGGGCCCGTGCCAAAATCATCCGCGCAACTTGTTTGTACATCTCGTTACGTATCAACTGCTCTTCGTTGCCCTTCGCCAGCACTGCGGTCTGGTCGTTAAAAAACTCTCTGGACATTTCGATGACTTGCTCATCCATTAAAGCGTTTTCTTTGCTGTCGTAAAACTGAAAGCGCATAAAGTATTCAAGCTCGGTTTCGCTGGATTTACCGGTGGAACCGATGGTGAGCACCCGGTTGCGCATATCTTCTTTCAGCACTTTAACCACAATCCCGGCGTCATTGGGCGAACTGACGATATACCCCTTCGAGGCTTTCATCAGAGCCCGCAACTCGGTCTGCAAAGGCGTTGACGCCCCAAACACATACATATTTTTTAAGTCAGGCGGCAGTTCGATAGAGCCGCGCAAATGGTATCCGCAGCCCACCAGCATTGCCAACAATCCCAGCACAACCAGCCGAGCTGCCTGTTTTAAAACGCAGTTTTCAAAAAAGTGCAGTTTAAACAACGATATTCACCAATTTTTGCGGCACCACGATTAACTTCTTAACCGGCTTACCGTCGATATAACGCTGCACGTGTTCATCCGCCAACACCAGTGCTTCGATTTGCTCTTTAGAGGCAGTAGCCGCCACCGAGAATTTGCCGCGTAATTTGCCATTAACCTGCACCACCATTTCGATGGCGTCCTGTTGCAAAGCCGACTCGTCGATAAGCGGCCAAGCGGCCAGCACGATGTCGTCGGCGTGACCCAAGTCATTCCATAATTGCTGCGCCACATGTGGAATGATAGGCGCCAACATCAATACAATCGCCTCAAGCACTTCCTGCCTGACAGCTCGGCCATTTTCAGAATGATCGTCAAACTTGTTAAGTGCGTTGACCAATTCCATGTTTGCGGCAATCGCCGTATTAAAAGTATGCCGCCGCGCCATATCGTCGGTGACTTTTTGCAAGGCTTGATGCAATTGGCGACGCAAGGCTTTTTGTTCGTCACTTAAATCAGCCGCATCGATAGCCTGATCAGGCAAGCCGGTTTCGATATGCAGATACACTTGTCGCCACAAACGTTTCAAGAACCGGAAGGCACCTTCCACGCCGGCATCGTTCCATTCCAAGGACTGATCGGGCGGCGAGGTGAACATGGTGTACAGACGCACTGTATCCGCGCCATATTTATCGATCAAGACCTGCGGATCGACACCATTGTTTTTGGATTTGGACATTTTTTCGACCGCACCCACCGTCACCATCGAACCGTCTTCCAGCAATTTGGCCGCGATGATTTTGCCCTTGGCATCCCTTTCAACATCAATCTGCGTCAGATTGAAATAGCGCTTGTGACCGTGGTCGTCGGTTTGATAAAAGGTTTCGGCAATCACCATGCCTTGCGTAAGCAGATTCTTGAAAGGCTCGTCGCAAACGATCAAACCTTCGTCCCGCAACAGCTTGGTATAAAACCGCGCATAGAGTAAATGCAAAATGGCGTGTTCGATGCCGCCGATGTAATGATCGACCGGCAGCCAATAATTAGCGCGACTGTCCAGCATGGCGGTATCGGCATTATTGCTGGCATAACGGGCGAAATACCAGGATGATTCCATGAAGGTATCGAAGGTATCGGTTTCACGCCGCGCCGGTTTGCCGCAGGTCGGACAATCAGCATGCGGAAAGCTCGGATGCGCCGCCAGCGGCGACTGTGAGCCGTCCAAGACCACGTCACGCGGCAGCGTGACCGGCAATTGCGCATCGGGCACCGGCACTGTACCGCAGTCGTCGCAATAAATCACCGGAATCGGCGCGCCCCAATAACGCTGACGAGAGACACCCCAGTCACGCAAACGGAAATTGGTTTTACGCTCGCCTTTACCTTGCCCAGCCAGTTTGGTGGCAATGGCATCGAACGCTTGCTTGAAATTTAAACCGTCGAATTCGCCGGAATTTTTCAGCACGCCTTTTTCGGTAAAAGCTTTCTCAGCCACACTGTCGTCAGAGCCATCGGCAGCCGCGATGACTTCCTGGATGGCAATCCCGTATCTTTTGGCAAATTCGTAATCACGTTGATCGTGCGCAGGCACCGACATCACCGCACCGGTGCCGTAACTCATTAACACAAAATTGGCGATCCAGACCGGCACTTGTTCGCCAGTCAGCGGATGCACTGCTTTAAAACCGGAATCAATCCCGCGCTTTTCCATGGTTTCCATCGCTGCTTCCGAGGTTTCCATCAGCTTGCAGGATTCGATGAAGGCCGCGATGTCGGCATTGGTTTGCGCGGCTTGCAGCGCCAGCGGATGTTCGGCAGCGACCGCGACGTAAGTCACGCCCATCACCGTATCAGGTCGTGTGGTATAAATGCGGATCGGCGCTTGCAAGCCCTGCACGGCAAAATCCATCTCCACGCCTTCGGAACGGCCAATCCAGTTGGCTTGCATGGTTCTGACCTGTTCAGGCCAGCCGGGCAGTTTGTCCAGCGACGTTAGTAATTCGTCGGCATAGGCGGTGATTTTTAAAAACCACTGCGAGATTTCTTTTTTCTCGACATGGGTGTCGCAGCGCCAGCAGCAGCCATCGATTACCTGTTCGTTAGCCAACACGGTTTGATCGTGCGGACACCAGTTTACCGGCGCCGTTTTTTTGTAAACCAGGCCTTTTTCCAGCAAACGCAGAAAAAACCATTGCTCCCAACGGTAATAACTCGGATCGCAAGTGGCTAGTTCGCGGCTCCAGTCGTAACCAAAGCCCAGCCTTTTTAGCTGCTCGCGCATGTAATCTATATTGGAATAGGTCCAGTCGGCCGGATGCACCTTGTTTTGCATGGCCGCGTTTTCCGCAGGCAAACCAAACGCATCCCAACCCATCGGTTGCAGCACATGCTTACCCTGCATCCGCTGAAAACGGCTGATCACGTCGCCAATGGTGTAGTTGCGGACATGGCCCATGTGCAGCTTGCCGCTAGGATAAGGAAACATCGACAGGCAATAGTATTTTTCCTTGCCGGTATCTTCCGATGCGATGAATACCCCGGATTGTTCCCAGTCGGCCTGTACTTTTTGCTCTATTGCCGACGGTTTGTAGTGCTCTTCCATCCTATTCGTCTTTTGCTATAAAAAGGCGCTAGAATACCTTAGAGGCGCTGAAATCTAAAGCGTCAAATCATTAAAACAACAAGGAGAAGCCATGGGCGAAAACAAACTGATCAAAGCGTACGACGATCTGATGGGTCATCTTTACGAAGCAATGGACGACACCCTGCACAGTGTGGCGGATGCCTTGGACATTGCCAAGGAAAAAACCAGCGCGCTAGGCGGACATACTCAGGAAGAAATCAATAAAATCGCTGACTTTGTGATGCGCGACGTTGAGCATGTCGCCACCGCGCCATCCCAGCAAAATGACAGAAACTCCTTGTCTGAATGGTTGAAATTTGACATCGATTTAATCGAAAACTTCGCGCTAGACGCGTTTTTGGATATTGCCGACAAAACCAAGGTAAAACTGGCGGCTTTAGAAATGGAGGCCAAACTCTACCACCCTTATAAAAGCGGCGAAGTGGCCGGCCCCGGCACCTTTATCTGCGACGCTTGCGGCAAGCATATCGCCTTTAAATCCACCAGCGTGATGCCTGCCTGCCCTGAATGCAAAGGCGATAGTTTCTCACGCTGTTGATATTGCAGGCTTTAACCTTATAATGCAGGCTTTTATCTTTTAGCAATCGAGGGCGATTATGCGCAGGGTGATTTTTAATCAGAA
>CAIOHN010000021.1 GCA_903858105.1 uncultured Pseudomonadota bacterium
GGGATGTTTCTTCGCCCTCAACATTTTCAGCAGCATGATCGCTATTTTGAAAGTCTGGTGCGGGGTTTGTCGCAAGGCATTACCGCCAACGCCTGGGGCTTTTCCCGCTTCAAGCTGGATCAAAATTGTCTGGCTATCGGCAAGGTGGGCATGAGCGAATGCAGTGGGGTGTTTCAGGATGGTACGCCTTTCAATCTGCCGCAAGATGACGATTTGCCGTTGCCGCTGGATGTGCCCGGCGATGAAAAAGCCAGCGTGGTCTATCTGGCTCTTCCATTACGTCGCTCAGATTCCACCGAAGTGGATAGCGAGTCCTACCCGGACAACATGGCCCGCTATCATCTGGCCGAACGGCAGGTTCGCGACCATAACAGCGGTGCTGATGGCCGGTATGACGTGCAAATCGGCAGTCTGCGGCCCCGTTTGATGTGTGACAGTCAGGAGCGCTCCGGCTATGTTTGTCTGGGGGTGGCGCGGATTATTGAAGTGCGCGCCGATAAAACCGTGATTCTTGACGATCATTTCATTCCGCCCGCCGTACATTGTGCCAGCGCCGGCATCCTGGCCGGTTTTGCCAGAGAATTGCAAGGCTTGTTTCATACTCGCGGGGAGGCGTTGGCCGCGCGGGTAGCAGGGAGCGGACAGGGCGGCGGGGTGGCGGAAATCGCTGATTTCATGTTGCTGCAAATGATTAACCGTTACCAGCCGTTGCTGGCGCATCTGGCCAATGCTTCCCTACTGCATCCGGAAAGTTTTTTCCAACTGTGTTTGCAATTGGCCGGTGAGCTATCCACCTATTACCGGCCCAATAAGCGGCCCATCGGCTTTCCGGATTACAAACACGACGACTTGAAAAGCAGCTTCATGCCGCTGATTGACGAGTTGCGTGGTCTGTTGAGTATGGTGCTGGAGCAAAATGCCGTGCAATTGCCTTTGGCGGAAGTCAAACCCGGCGTTTATGTGGCCAAGCGGCCGGAGCTGAATCTGTTGGAAGGCGCGATTTTTGTTTTGGCGGCCAAAGCCCAGGTTTCGTCAGAGTTGATTCGTTCGCATTTCCCACCACAAGTCAAAATCGGTCCAGTGGAAGACATTCAAACTTTGGTCAGATCAGCATTGCCCGGCATCAATATCCAGGCATTGCCGGTGGCGCCAAGGCAAATTCCTTACCATGCCGGCTATTCTTACTTTGAGTTGAACAAGCAAAGCGAGCTGTGGGGCAAAATGGCTGCCTCCGGTGGTTTTGCCGTTCATATCGGCGGCAGTTTTCCGGAATTGGAACTCGAGTTTTGGGCGATTAGAAAAGGCTGACAGTCATGAATCAAAATGATCCCTTTGGTCCCTTCGGTGACGATGATCGTACCGTAATCCGCCCCATGCCGGGCGGCAAGCGTCCAACACCTGCCCCTGAACAACCTGTAGCACCTGCTTTTGAATTGCCGGTGCAGGCGCCGGTTGTCCCTCAACCTGTAACGCCACCGCCTCATTTCAATCCCGCAGCAGCAGTCGCCTTGCCAACCAGCGAGTTTCAACAAAATCCCTTGCTGGCAGCGGCCTTATCGATGATTTCGCTGGCCAGCCGCTTGCGACAAACGGCTGTGTATCCGGCGGTAGACGAGTTACGTCAGCGCTTGTCTGCTGAAGTCAGTGGTTTTGAAAATCGCTTGTTACAGTCCGGTATCAGTGCCGACCATACCCGCATGGCTAGTTATGCCTTGTGCAGTTTTCTCGACGAAACCGTTTTGAATACGCCATGGGGTTCGCAAAGTAGCTGGGGGCATCAAAGCCTGTTGATTTCCTTTCATAAGGAAGCCTGGGGCGGCGAGAAATTTTTCGACTTTCTGAATGTGTTGGTCAAGCAGCCTGCGCAAAATTTGGCACTGATTGAACTGGCTTATCTGTTTTTGAGTTTGGGTTTTCAGGGTAAATACCGCATTCTCACCAATGGTCTGAATGAGCTGGAAAAATACCGGCTGGAGCTGTTTCAGCTGATACAGCGTGTCAAGGGCGATTACGAACGTGAGTTGTCGCCGCGTTGGCAAGGTTTGCGGGATGTTCGAAATGCCTTGGTGCGTTATGTGCCACTTTGGGTAGTCGGTGCGGTGTTGGGAGTGGCTTTATTGCTGGCGTACATCGGTTTTGTGTTGGCGTTGAACGCCCGCTCCGATCAATTGTTCAGCGAATTATTCGATCTGGCTAAGCAACCGGTTGAAATTGCTCAGGCTGCCATGCCGGCGCCGGTGGTCAAACCGGCTGTGCCCAATCGCCGCGAGCGTTTCAAACAAATCCTGGCCGATGAAATCGCCTCCAATATGGTGGAAGTGGTCGATGACCGTTTGCTACGGGTGCGCAATTCGTTTGGTTCCGGTAACGATAGACTCAAGCCTGAATTTGATCCGATGCTGAAAAAAATTGCTGACGAACTGGTGGCAGGTAATGATCGGCTGCTGGTTACCGGCCATTCCGATAATGTGCCGATCCGCTCGGCTCAGTTCCCGTCCAACTGGCATTTATCCACCGCCAGAGCCAAATCGGTCAGCGATGATCTGATTAAATTGGCACCGTCATTGAACGGCAAAATCCGCTTTGAAGGTCGCGCCGACAGTGAAGGTCTGGTGCCTAACGATACCCCCGAACACAAAGCGATTAATCGCCGTGTTGATTTACTGATTCAGTGAGAGCACAGATGGGAAAGCTCAAAGCATTTTTTACAAATAAATGGGTCGTGCAGTTTTTAGGTTTTCTGGCGTTCAGCATTCTGATCTGGTTTGCCGGGCCGTTGGTTGCTATTGCCGGCAGCGTGCCGTTGGCGTCCGAACTGGTGAGGGTTTTACTGATAGTCGGTTTGTTTGTCGGCTGGGTGATTTATCGATTGCTGATGCAAATTCGCGCCGGCAATACCGAAAAGCAACTGGTTGAACAACTGGTCGCCAACGATGCCGATCATGTCGCCACAGCCTCCGCCGACGAGGTCGACGTGTTGCGCAAAGGCTTTGAAGAAGCGCTGACAGTGTTGAAGCAATCGCGCGCGGAAGCTAAAACCAATAGTCAGTTTATCTATCAATTACCTTGGTACGCGATTATCGGCGCGCCCGGTTCCGGCAAAACCACGGCCTTGATGAACTCTGGGTTGCATTTTCCGTTGGCGGAAAAGCTGGGTAAACATGCCATCAAAGGCGTCAGCGGCACTCGCAATTGCGATTGGTGGTTTGCTGATGATGCGGTGTTTTTGGATACCGCTGGTCGTTACACCACCCAAGAAAGCCATCAGGCGGTGGATGCCGCCGGCTGGACCGGTTTTCTGAATCTGATCAAAAAGCATAGACCGCTGCGACCTTTGAACGGAGTGATTGTCGCCACCAGCATCGCCGACTTGTTGCAACAATCCGAGCAGGAACGGCACGAACATGCCAAGGCCATTCGTAATCGTATTAATGAGTTGTATCAACAGTTGGGCCTGCGGTTGCCGGTGTATTTGCTGTTCACCAAAGCTGATTTGGTGGCCGGTTTCAGCGACTTTTTCGCGGACTTGATTCCGGAACAACGCGCACAAGTTTGGGGGGAAACCTTTTCGGCTGCTACCCTGCAAGGTGATCATGATCTGGTCAATCAGGTTGATTCGGCCTACGCGGAACTGTTGCAATGCCTGCAAATGCGCACTTTGACCCGCATACAAGATGAACGCGATTTGCAGCGGCGGGCGGCGATTCTGGATTATCCGCAACAAATGGCTTTGTTAAAACCGGCCATGCTGGATTTTCTGCAAGCCACCTTTGCCGTCAATCGTTACGAACAGACTGTGCTGTTGCGTGGCGTGTATTTCACCAGCGGCACCCAGGAAGGCACGCCCATCGACCGGGTGTTGGGGATTTTAGCCAGCGCCTTCAGACTGGACAGACAGGCGGCACCGATTTACAGCGGCCAAGGCAAAAGCTTTTTCTTGACTCGTTTACTGAAGGATGTATTGTTCCCGGAAGCGGAGCTGGCCGGACAAGATCCCAAACTGGCCAAGCAAAAACGTTTACTGCAAATGGCGTCCTATGTCGGTGCCGGTGTGGTGTTTATGTTGCTGATCGGGTTATGGACCGCCAGTTACTTTAAAAATCAGGCCATGCTGGATAAAGTGGAAGCGCAGATTGCCCAATATCACGCCATCAAAACCAGCAGCAGCGATACCCAAGGCAATTTCAACGCTTTGTTGCCCCGCCTGAATTCCTTGTTGACTATTGATGAAGACTATCAAAACAGTAGCTGGATGGCCGGATTTGGCTTGTCGCAAGCCGATAAAATTCAGGCGGCGGCGCAGCACAGCTATCAGCAGCTGTTGCGCAATTATTTTTTGCCAGCCATTCAAGCTAGGCTGAAAGAGCGCATGCAAGGCCAGGAAGGCAATAAGCTGGATGTGTTGTATCAGCTGTTAAAAGTCTATCTGATGTTCAACCAGACCGACAAGCTGGAGCCGGCTACCGCGATGGCCTGGATACGGGCAGATTGGGACAGGCAATACGCCACCGACCCGGACAGTCTGGCGCAGTTGGTCAAGCATCTTGATAATCTGTTAAAGCTGCAACTGGACCCGCTGCAGGTCGATGACGGTTTTGTGGCGGCCGTGCGCAACAAACTGACGCAGGTGCCGTTGATCGGCCAGATTTATTCGCGTTTTAAAACCGAGGCGTTGATAGACCAAACGCATGATTTCAAATTGGGTAAAGCCTTGGGCACCGATGCCGGTCGGGTATTTGCCTTGTCCGATGGCAAGGATTTATCGGCTTACACCATTCCCGGCGTATTTACCGCCTACGGTTATACAGAGCTGTTCTTGAAAAAAAGCCGCGATTTTGTCAAAACTGCTGTCGAGCAAAACTGGGTATTGGGCAGCCAAACCCAAATCGAGCCAGCGCAAATTCTGCAATTACAAACCGATTTGAAAAAACTGTATTTAAACGAATATCAGGCAGCTTGGTTGGATTTACTGGGCAAACTGCGCCTGCAATCGGCCATGTCAACCAATCAAACCGCGCAAATTCTGGATATCTTGTCGCGTCCGGACGGGCCGTTGCATGCCTTGTTGGTTAGCATCGACGAAAATACCTCATTAACCCTTTTGAACAAAAAAGTCAGCGATTCGCTGACCAATCTGGCCGGCAAGGCTATGGCCGCAGTTGGTGATCAAGGTGCGCAGGCGATAGCGTTGGCTCAGGATGCTGCCGGTTTGGATACCGGAACTGATCCGGTGCAGGCAGTGGAAGATCGCTTTCAGCCTTTGCGGGATTTGGTAGCCGGCGGGCCGGACAAGCCTTCTGCTCTGGAGCCGGTGTTGCAGCAATTGAAAAGCCTGCGGGATTATTTTCTGCAACTCAGTAGCGCCAATACCGGTGGGCAGGCCTTGCAGAATCAGGCCAATCTGTTTAGCGGTGCCGGCATGGATGTATTGAAACAGGCGCAACTGGAATTTGCCCGTTTGCCGGAACCGTTGAAAAGCTGGTTTCAGGTGGTGGTCAGCAGCGGGGGCCAAAAACTGACTTCGGCGGCCAAAGGCCAATTGAGTGAAATGGTCAAAACTGGGGTGGCGTCACCCTGCAAGGCAGCCTTGAATGGCCGCTATCCGTTTGCCAAAGCCTCGTCGCAGGATGTATTGCTGGCGGATTTTGCCAAACTGTTCGCCCCGGCCGGCGTCATCGATCAGTTTTTTCAAGCCAACTTAAAAAACTTTGTCGATACCAGCAAGCCGGTGTGGTCGGAAATGTCCGCAGAAAAACCCTTAGGTTTGGCGCAGGCTACGATTCGGCAGTTTCAATTGGCCTCCAAAATTCGCGATGCGTTTTTTAGCGCCGGTACTATGCCGACGGTGCAGTTTGAACTAAAACCACAATTGCTGGATAACAACGTCGGCACTTTTCGTTTGCAAGTGGAAGGTCAGGAAGCGGTGTATCGGCATGGTCCGGAAGAATCGGTCAGTATGAAATGGCCTGGGCCTAATCCCAGTCAAGGCGTCAGAATGGTGTTTGAAACCCTGGATGGTCGGCAGGTCAGCCGCAGCAAAGACGGCACCTGGGCGTTTTTTCGCTTGCTGGACGAAGCCACCATTGTGCAAGGTGACGCGCCGGAAAAATTCACTCTGACCTTTCAATTACAAGGCATGAGCGCCAGTTATCAACTGCGCGCGGCCAGCGTCAACAATCCATTCAACTTGCAGGATATGCAAGGCTTCCGCTGTCCGGAAGCGCTATGAACAGCACCGAATCCATCGTTGGTTTTTACGGCAAATTGCCCAGTCACGGTGACTTTGTCTCGCGGCGTTTGCCCAGACAATTTATAGAACCTTGGGATCAGTGGCTGCAAGGCGGCATCGCTGCCAGTCAGGAAAAATTGGCTGGGCAGTGGCTAAACACCTATCTGGTCAGCCCGATTTGGCAGTTTGCCCTGGCACCCGGTTTATGCGGTGACGATGCCTGGGCCGGGGTGATGATGCCCAGCGTCGATAAAGTCGGCCGCTATTTTCCGTTAACGCTGGCGGCCAAAGTCAATGCTCAACAATTGCCGCAATTGTTTGACCCTAGCTGTGGCTGGTTTGATGCTTTATCGCAATTAGCCTTGTCTTCGCTGGAATATGAATTTGATTTGCAACAGTTTGATACCGATTTGCAACGGCTAAGTGTTAACGACTATCTCAGTGATTTAGCTGTTTCCGGTCAAGCAATGCCCGGCCAAAGCAGATCCGCCAAACCGGCCTTTGAATTCAAGCTGGATACTGCAGCGGCAACAGCTCAGGCTTTTCAGCAACTGGGCGACACCTTAAAAACCCGCTTTTTGGCGCAAGCCAGCCTGTGGCGTTCTTTTGTGACGGATGACGACAACGCCCGTTTGCTGGTCTGCCAAGGACTGCCGCCGCTGGATGCCTATGTCGGGTTTTTGAATGGCCAATGGCCAGCCTATGGTTGGCAGCTAGCGTCTGTTTCTGTGGACATGACTGCCATGCCTGAGTTGAAAAATACGCCGCCACAACTATCCACTGTCGACACCTTGCCTATGCCTGACCCTGAACAAACAGTAGAAAGGGTGCATGCGGTTATTGAAGATACCGGCGCACAAACCGTATTGCCAGAAGCATTAAATCAACGGCAAAGTTTTGGTTTAAGCGTGGTCGGTTTGCGTCGCAAGCTGAATGAAGATTCCATTCTGGTGCGGGATGATGTCGGTCTGTGGGCGGTTGCCGACGGCATGGGCGGACACAGCGCCGGCGACGTGGCCAGTCAGACTTTGGTGGAAACCCTTGCAAGAATACAGCCGTTTGACGATCTGGAATATTATAGCGAACAGGTGGCGGCCAATTTGCAGGCCGTGAACCGGCAGTTGCAGCAACTGGCTAAAGGCCGTGGTGCCGGTCACATCATCGGCAGTACCGTGGTGGTGTTCTTGATTGCCGGACAGCAGTTTCGCTATCTATGGGCGGGCGACAGTCGGTTATACCGCTACCGGCTGGGCAAACTGGAGCAATTGACGCAGGATCATTCGTTATACAACGAAGCCATCAGTCAGGGCCTGATACCGGAAGACGGCAGCCTGGAACAAGGCCGGGGCAATGTCATCACCCGCGCCGTCGGCGCCGATGCGCAGTTGCAGCTGGATTGGGGGCAGGGCGCTGTTGAGCCGGGCGATTTGTTTATTTTATCCAGCGATGGTCTTGATAAAGAGCTGTTGCCTGATGATATTGCCGGTTTTTGTGCCAGTGGTTCTGCAGAGGAAATTGTTCGCAATTTGATTGCCGAAGCGGAACGCCGCGGCGGGCGGGATAATATTTCGGTGATTGGGATTAGGGTTTGATTGTTTCAATTCGGATTGGAATGGGCATGGCAACATTCAACCGGATAAAACTTGGTAGGTAGGGTTAACTGACTGTAACTCGGCTTGGATGTTGTCGAGTTACTGATTTAACATTGCCACGCCAAGAGCCTGGAAACGGGTAAGAGATTGTGCACAATAGTAAATGTCCAGCCAAAAGCAGAAGTAGTGTGTGGTGAGTTTACGAACCGCACGAATCGCGAACGATGTGGTGCGCGTTGTTTACCGCATCCTACTTGCTAGGCTTTGTATTGCTGAATATATAAGCTGTTAATTATTTTGTAACTCTTGATCAAATATCTGAATGAATCGACCTACTTCCATTTACCTTGACCTCATACGATTTTGTGCAGCAGCAATTGTATTTATCGTTCATGCAAATTATGACAGATTTACAGGGGGGGGGCTTCCGCTGCTTTGGCGTTTACAGGACCTTGGTAATGATGCGGTAATGGTGTTCTTCGTTCTGTCTGGTTATATGTTGCCTCGGAAAAGGAAAACACTCTACGTGAATACTTTGCTAGTCGATTTGCTCGCCTTTACTCCGTAGGCATACCAGCGTTATTGCTAACTGTCTTACTTGATTATCTTGGGTCGAGAGTAAATTACTCCGTCTATGACGGCTGGTGGTTCCAATCCGACAACCCATTTTGGAGGTTATTAGCAAACCTATTGTTTTTAAACGAGTTGTGGTTCAATTCTATTAGACCATTCTCGAATGGGCCATATTGGTCCCTCGGTTATGAATTTTGGTATTACGTCCTTTTTGCCGGGGCATATTATTTACGTGGCTCTAGTAGGCTTATGCTCGTTGTTTTTGTATGTCTACTGGTTGGGCCAAAGATTCTTCTCCTGTTTCCAATTTGGCTTATGGGTGTTTGGGTATATTTTGTGGTTAACCGTTGTACTATATCTATACGGGTTGGATGGGTGTTGGTACTCTCCTCGATAGTCGCTTATTTTGTATTTCGCTTAGGTGGCTACCCTGATGCCTTACTAAAGTGGACTATTGAAGTGTTAGGTAAGTCATTTGTAGAAGATCGTCTGAAGTGGTCAAAGTATTTTCTGAGTAGTTACGTTGTTGGAATAATTATCACCGTTCATTTTATTGGGATCGCCACGATTTCACGGCAGCTTGAGTCTTTGCTCACTTATTTTGAGCGCCCTATTCGATTTCTTGCTGGTTTTACATTTGCCCTTTATCTGTTTCATTATCCATGTCTTCAATTTTTTGCTGCTGTATTTTCTTCTGTATTGGACCTTAAACTTAGAACCGGACTAGTGCTCGGGGGAACGATTGTCGTTATTTGGATACTCGGCATGGTTACAGAGAGGCGAAAGGGTGATGTCCGGAGGTGGGTGTTACTCATAGGTGACATAATCTTTCAGAAAATCACAGCACGTAAGCCGGAATGAACTTAAGCAAAACCCAGCTTAAAGTTTCAAATTGCTGGGTTTCCCCACAGGGCGCAAGACTACCCAGCCTACTTCAACAACGGCCTCACATACCCCCAAACCTTCTCCGCAATCAACGGCTGCCCCAAGGCATTGGGGTGCAAGCCATCCGCCTGCATCATCTCCGGTTTTAACGCCACGTCTTCCAAAATAAACGGTACCAGCGGCAGGTTTAATTCGTCCGCTAATTGCGGGTAGATGTTATAAAACAGGTCTATGTAACGCTTGCCGTAATTGGGCGGGATTTTCATGCCCAGCAGCATGACTTTGGCGCCGGCTTTTTGGGAACGTTTGACGATTTCGGTCAGGTTGCTTTTCATCTCCTGCGGCGACAGGCCGCGCAGGCCATCGTTGGCACCCAGTTCAACCAGCACCCAGGCCGGTTTGTGGCGCGACAATAGCGGATCAAGCCGCGCCAGTCCGCCGGCGGTAGTATCGCCGCTGATACTCTCGTTGTGAATCACAACATCGCTGGGCAAGGCTTTGAACTTTTGTTGTAATAGATTGACCCAACCCGCATTGACATCAATGCCGTAACCGGCGCTGATGCTATCACCCAACACCACAATCGATTTGGCCATCGCGGCCATGGGCAGTAATCCCAAAATAACGGCAAGGACAAGGCTATACATAATGCACACTCACAATAAACACGAAAATACGCCCATCATCGTTACCCAAAATCTGGGTAAGTCGGTGCCGACCTCGGCAGGCGAGCTGCATATCTTGGCATCGGTGGATCTAATCATCAACCGTGGCGAGAGTTTGGCGATTGTCGGCGAGTCCGGTTCCGGCAAAACCACCTTATTGAGTTTGCTGGCTGGACTGGATACGCCGAGCAGTGGCTCGGTGACGATAGACGGTCGCGATATTACCCAAATGAATGAAGATGGCCGGGCGGCATTGCGCAATGCCTTGGTGGGATTTGTGTTTCAGTCGTTTCAATTGTTGCCGGGGCTGACGGCTTTGGAAAATGTCATGCTGCCTTTGGAACTGAGTGGCGATGATCGAGCCGAAATCGCCGCCCGTGATTTATTGGAGCGGGTCGGTTTGGCGAAACGATTGACACACACACCCAAACAATTATCCGGCGGTGAGCAGCAGCGGGTGGCGCTGGCGCGGGCGTTTGTCACTCAGCCGGCAATTCTGTTTGCCGATGAACCGACCGGCAACCTGGACAGCAAAACCGGCGCGCACATCATTGATCTGCTGTTTGAATTGAATCAGGAAAAACACACCACTTTGGTACTGGTGACGCACGATGCCTCATTGGCGGCGCGTTGTCAGCGCATGATCAGGTTGGATGCCGGGAGCGTGATATGAAACGTATCAGGCTGGCGCTGCGGCTGCTCAAGCGCGATGGTCGTTCCGGCGAATTAACTTTGCTGGTGTTGGCGCTGTTGATTGCCGTCGCCAGTACCACCACCATCTCCCTATTTGCCGATCGCTTACAACGCAGCATGACCTTGCAGGCCGCCGAGTTTTTAGCGGGCGATTTGGTGATTGGCAGTTCTACGCCTATTGATGCCAACTGGCTGCAACAAGCGGCTGATTTGCAATTAACAGCCTCACAAACCACCGAATTCAGCAGCGTATTACTGGAAAACCAGCAGATGTTGCTGGCGTCGGTAAAGGCGGTCAGTCAGGGCTATCCGTTGCGGGGTTTTTTGAAAACCCGGCTTGCCGATGCCGATGAAGAAAGCCAAATGACCCAAGGTCCTGAGCCGGGCACGGTGTGGGTGGAGAATCGGGTATTGTCGGCGTTGCATGTTCAGTTGGGCGATAGTCTGACCATAGGCGAGAAAACCCTGACTATCAGCCGCATCCTCAGTTATGAACCTGACAAGCGCGGCGATTTTTACAGTTTTTCGCCGCGGGTCATGATGTATCAACAGGATTTGCAGGCCACCGGGGTGATTCAGCCCGGCAGTCATGTGCATTATTTTTACCAATTTGTTGGTAAAGATGCCGCGCTGACGGCTTTAAAACAAGCTGTGAAGCCGCAACTGAATCCGTCCCAACGCATTCTGGATATTCACGAAGATAGGCCGGAATTGGGTTCTGCGCTGCAGCGTGCCGAACGCTATCTGGGTTTGTCCAGCATTGTGGTGATTTTGATTGCCGGTGTCGGTATTGCCATGGCGGCGGGCCGCTATACCGAAAGACACTTCAATGCCTCCGCGCTGTTGAAATGCCTGGGCTGCAAGCAAAGCGAAATTGTCTGGCTTTACAGTGTGCAGTTTTTACTGTTGGGCAGTATCACCAGTATGGCCGGCTGTGGCTTGGGCTGGCTGGGACAATTGGGTTTGTTTCAGTTGTTAAAAAATCTGTTACCACAGCAATTGGCTGACCCTGGCTGGATGGCCGTGTTACTGGGTTTTGCCACCGGCATGGCGATATTGCTTGGATTTGCTTTGCCACCTTTGCTGCGTTTACAACGAGTCTCGCCGCTGCGGGTGTTGCGTCGGGAATTGGAACCGCTGCCGACCAAAGCCTGGTTGATTTACGGGCTGGCGATTGGCGTCATGTCTGGGTTGATCTGGCGCTATAGCAACGATTGGCAGATGACAGTCAGTATTGTTGGCGTGGGCATGCTGGCGTTGTTGGTGCTGGGTTTGGCGATTGCCGGTTTGTTGAAACTGCTACATCCATTATTGCCGCGCTTGCCGGTGTCCTGGCGATTTGGCTTGCAGGGCGTGTTACGGCACCGTCAGGCCAGCGTCAGTCAAATTCTGGCGTTTAGCATCACCCTGGCGGCGATGAGTTTGAGTTTTACGGTGCGCAGCGATTTAATCGATCAGTGGCAGCAGCAGTTGCCGGATAAGGCGCCGAATCATTTTGCGTTGAATATCATTCCGGAGAAGTTGTCGGGTTTTCAAGCGGATTTGCAGCAGGCCGGTATTGTCAGTAACCCGTTTTATCCTGTGGTGCGTGGGCGTTTGGTGGCGATTAACGATCAGCCGGTGCAGCAACGGGTCAGTAAAGACAGCAAAGGTGAGGCGGCAACGCAGCGGGAATTGAGTCTGACCTGGGGGCAAAATCTGCCTGATGATAATGTCATTACCACAGGTTCGGCTTGGCAGAATTTGCTGCCCGGTCAGGTATCAGTGGAGCAAAAACTGGCGGAAAATTTAAAGATCGCGGTGGGAGATACCTTGAAATTTACGGTCGGCAGCGCTGAACTTACTGCCAAAGTGGCGAATTTACGCAGTCTGCAATGGAACACCATGAAACCGAATTTTTATATGGTGTTTTCGCCGGGTACGCTGGATGACTTTCCTGCGACCTATCTGACCAGTTTTTATCTGCAAGCAGAAAAAAAACCGTTACTGAACCAACTTGTTAAAACCTATCCTGCCATGACTATTCTGGAAGTGGATCAGATATTAAAACAGTTTAAAACCATCCTGACGCAACTCACTCAAGCCATCAGTTTGTTGTTGTATTTTGCATTGGCTGCCGGTTTTGTGGTGCTGTTTGCGGCGGTGTATGCCACGCTGGATAACCGGATTCATGAAGGCGCGTTGATGAGAACTTTGGGCGCCCAACGGGGTTGGCTGAGAAAAACTCATGTCATTGAATTTGGCTTGTTGGGTGCGTTGGCCGGTGGTCTGGCGGCTTTGCTTGCGCAGGTGATTTTGTATGTGCTGTACAGCCGGGTGATGAATATTGCTTATCAGCCCAATCTATTGACCAGTTTGTGTTTGCCGTTAATCGGCGCTGTATCGGTTGGTTTGGCGGGGTTCTGGGGCGTGCGTGAGGTGGTGAATCAATCGCCAATGCGGGTGTTACGGCGTTTGTAGATAGGGTTTAAAAGCTAACGGCTTGAATGGGGTTAACTTCATTCAAGCCGTTTATTTTTTAGGCGGTCAGCAAAGCGGAGGGTTTGCGTTTTGCAGCCATGGCAAATAAACCCAGTGCTAAAAGCGCGATGCTTGTGGGCTCTGGAACTGTAGCCGGTAAAATTGGATCAGCCCAGATCGCATCATTTGCACAATTCATAGTCCAGTGCACATCGAATTTCCCAGAAAAACCATCGAAAACTGACAAAGGTATAGCGGCTTCGATGATGTAATGTTTGTCTTTAGTATTTACACCCATATTTTTAAACCAGCTGTTGGTGTAGATTAATTCACCAATACCTACTTGGGTGCCGGTTTTGATGGATGTCGGGTGAGCCAAGTCAGGATTGCTGGGATTGTAAGCGCCCGAGATGTCCCACAGGCCATAATCCCATGCGCCTACCTGATACACCTTGCCTTTATTTGTTCCTGTGGTTTCAACACCAAATTCAAAGCTGCCGTCCCCACCAAAATCGATAGCAAAATCTCCAGGGCCATAGCTATTGCCGGCGGGATTGTTGGGTGTGTTTGGTGATAATCCGGTTACCAAGGCAATGTAAAGCGAATGGCTGTCTATAAATGTGTAGATTGCTTCAGCGTCATAAGCTTGTCCTCCCCAACCTGGAAACAGACGGGTATTCAGACCCGTTTGATCTTCGACTTTATATTGATTGGGTGGCACTAATACAGGATCTGGGTCCCAGTCGGCAGCGTTACCATTTTTGTGCAACCCCCAATCAGCCAGATTGCCATCAATCGCAATACTGGCTGCATGCGCGCTTGCTTGAAAACAGATGAGTAGTGCAGACATAGTCAAAATTTGTTTGCGCATCATGGGATTTACCTTGAGTTTAAGAATCGATAACTCCTTGAAGCAGATTTGATGCCAAAGCCGTATTGCCTATTAATCGTGCTTTACCGATTGAAAAATAATGAAATTCTTGACATAACTGACTGGTAGACTGACAAGTAAGGCATTAGCGTCGACAGATTGTCATGACATGCATGTGCCGTTACTGCCCGGTATTCTTCGATACTAAAATTGCCAGATAGGTTTAATCACATTAAAAAGCCAAGCTTTTCCCCTGAAGGACTGTTCAGAAAACTGGGTTTTTAAAGATCTTAAACTATGCTGGTTAGAAAGAATGCTGTTGTCAGGGTTTGCCATGCATGGAAGTACCATACTGAAAATGACCAAAAAGTGTTTTAGGCTCAATAAACTTGGTTTTAACGTAAAATATTCAAAAGCTGCCAAAACTGACAGGCTAACCTGACAGCTTAGGCGCAAAAACC
>CAIOHN010000022.1 GCA_903858105.1 uncultured Pseudomonadota bacterium
CAAATGATCTATTTGTATGGGTATCTTGGAATTGGCTTTATTGCACTCTTTATCGTGTTACTGGAACACTATTTAAGTCGTTCTCGCTACACCAGCGTCGTGGAATCGCTCACAGACAGCTTCGATCCAAATTACAAAAAATGGTGGTGGGCACCAGTGCACAAAATTTTATTGCCCACGCTAACCGGCATCGTAGTAATCAGTTTCTGGCCGATTGCGCTGTATATGAAGTTGAAAGATTTATTAAACACTGATTCAGAAAGGCAAGAAAAAACACCATCGTTTGCTGTAAGTAAGGAGCATCTTATTCAATGCCTAAGCGTTAAAGAAATTGAACAAGCTGAAATACTAGACCATTTCGTAGCTCGAAAATACAACGCTGAGTAATCACAAAATCAAAAACACGTCAGTCTTGGGCTGGGTAGCAATGCCCAGCCCTTCTGATTTCATCCGTGGGTCAAGCTGAAAAATGTGTACCCGGTCTTCCTCCGGGTTAATCAAATCCTCCAGCGTGCGCCGCACATCGCGCAGTTCCGCTGGGGTCATCCAACATTCGTAAAATGATTTTTGACCGCCAATTTTGTAGGCCAGCAAAAACCGATGCACCCGATACAACCGCTTAGGGCAACTGACGTCGTAACAAACCAAATAAAGCGAGCGGGAAGCGTCGTGCATTCCGCCACAGTAAGGCAAAGGTCAATTCAAATCACGGCTGACAAGCTTGCCGGAATTGCAACTTCCATCGGGTAAATTCCGAGGGGCGCAGACCGTAGCGCGCCAGTACGCCCTCGTGTAACCGCCTCAGCTCGTCTGCAATTAGCGCACGCACATCCGTTTTATCGCTATCTGGAATATCGGAGTCCACGGCTGCGATGATCAAGTCCATAGCGTCCCGATCAGGATGCATGACGATTTCACGGATAGTCTGCTTGATGACATCGCGCCAAACCAACCGCAGCG
Source organism: uncultured Pseudomonadota bacterium (assembly GCA_903858105.1). Lineage (GTDB taxonomy): Bacteria > Pseudomonadota > Gammaproteobacteria > Methylococcales > Methylomonadaceae > Methylomonas. The sequence continues at coordinate 961 of CAIOHN010000022.1, forward strand.
GATCAGGTTCTGCCAGATCTTGCTTGATAGACAGGTATTCCTGTGTCGATCGCTCGTAAGCCCAGACAAACAGATCGCGCAACACCTCTACCCGTGTCATTTCATACACGCCCAACATGGCTTGAGCATAAGCGGGCTCTGGCACATCCAGAAATGTCAATGGACATAAGTTGGCACGAAATAAGGGCAAATTGGCGGCTAGGCGAGAAGTCCGTTTGTTGATGTCAGCAAATCTCGGCCTTCGCCCTGTGCACGCAAACGTCCGTGGGCAATCCACGAACCAATCCAGCGCTGGGCGGTTCGGCGCGCCAGTGCCGGATGCTCAGCCAACAACTCGGCCAACGTCATGCCAGCGTTCGCTAAGTTAATGGTATCTAAAACCTGTTTTTTATTGGACATGGCGCTTTTTCTGCTGTGAATGGCGCCATTGTGGCGCGATTCTGTGAACTGCGCCACAAAAGGCGGTAATCAGCACAGCACCTTAAAAACGGAGGGGGTGACAATCCAACATTCGTAAAACGATTTTTGACCGCCAATTTTGTAGGCCAGCAAAAACCGATGCACCCGATACAACCGCTTAGGCA
>CAIOHN010000023.1 GCA_903858105.1 uncultured Pseudomonadota bacterium
CCCCTGCGGTAATGCTGCGTACTTCGCCGGTTTCTTCATCAACCGAAACCGCGACCGCCACCGGCCTGCCGGACTCATCAAAGCGCACCATGCCGCCGCTGGCTTCGGCAATGGCTTTAGCTTCTGCCAATGCTTCCAGTTGTTCTTCTTTAGCCACCAAGGACCTCAAAGCTGGCCTTAATACACCCATGATCAGCAACAACACCACCAATACGGCACCTAATTGTTTCATCGCACTGGCAAACCAGGCTTGTTGCCAGAAAGGTTCGTCTGGCACCGCTTCCAGCGCGTCAGGCAATCTGAAGGCAACGTTGGTCACTGTTACTTGATCACCGCGACTATTATCATAGCCTACTGCTTGTTTGACCAGATCACGCAGTTGATTCAAGTCTTCTTGCGAATAGGCTTGCAGGCTTGCTTTGCCGTCCGGTTGCATGACTTTTTTATCATCGACTACCACGGCCACCGACAGGCGTCTTAATGCGCCAGTCGCTAGTTTGGTATGGGTGATGGTTTTATCCAGTTCGTAATTGCGGGTCGCGGTTTTATTGCTTGAGCCGGAACCTGATTCCGCAGCGGCTTGTTTTTCCTGACCGCTAGCCACTTCTGGCGCGGTGCCTGTTGGCGGCGGCTGATTTGACAGCGCACCCGGCACGCCTTGAACTTTTGATAGGGAATTGTTTTCCTCCTGGGTTTGCTCGCTACGTAGCGCAGGCAAATCGGGGTTAAACATTTCCTGGGTTTTTTCGGTGACAGTAAAATCGACATCAGCGGAGATTTGCGCTCGCATACCATCGCCGCCGACTAAAGGTGTGAGGATATTTTCGATGCGTCCACGCAGATGTTCTTCGATATTTTTCTTGTAATCGAACTGTTTGCTGGATAAGGACATGTCCTCGCTGCCTTCCTGGCTATTCAGCAACCTGCCCTTTTGATCGACCACGGTAACCTGTCCAGCTTCCATCAGCGGCACACTGGATGCCACCAAATGCACGATGGATTCTATTTGTTCCTTTTCCAGACTGCGGCCTTGATACAGTTCCACCACGACAGAAGCGCTGGGTTTTTTACGCTCACGCACAAATACCGACTGCACGGGTATCGCTAACAAAACCTTGGCGGATTTAACATTTTGAATGGTTTGAATCGTCAAAGCGATTTCGCCTTCCAGCGCGCGCTGAAAGCGCATTTGCTCGACATTTTTACTGGCACCAAAACCGCTTTCTTTATCCAGCAATTCGTAGCCAAGGCTGGCACTGTGGGGTAAACCTTGTGCCGCCAATTTTAATTTAAGTTCACGGACATTTTCAGTAGGCACCATAATCGCGCCAGAGCCGGTTTCAACTTGGTAATCCACGCCCAATTTGGTCAGAGCATCGAGAATTTCTGCAGAATCTTTTTCTGCCACGCCGGCAAACAATAAATCATACGAAGGTGCCTGCGACCACAACACCACAGCCACGCCAAGCGCTACACTCAACGCCAAACCCAGCATCAATGCCAGTTGGCGCACCATCGGCATTTTGCTCAGACCTTTCAGTGCGGGATGCATGTTGTCGGCATTGCCCACAAACTGGCTTTGGCCCTCTATCGGTAGATTTCTGTCTAGCTCGCTCATGGCTTATATTCCATTACCCTACATCGACATGCCCATTACGTCCTTGTAGGCATCCACCAGTTTATTCCTTACCTGGAGCATGGCCTGAAAGGAAACGCTGGCTTTTTGCGAGGCAATCATTACCTCCGCCAAACTTACGTCACTTTGCCCCATTTCAAAAGACTTAGCCAATCCGTTGGCAGTTTGCTGGGTATTGTTTACGGCGTCGATCGATTGTTTCAGCATGGCGGCAAAATCGCCGGACGTGTCGGTAGCCTGGGGTTTTGACCCGGCTTCTATGGACATGGCCCGCATCTGGGCGAGCACTTGGTTAACATTCATATCTGACATGATATTGACTCTTTTAGGTTGCTTTGTCTTTAACAAGCATTTTTTAAGCCAAAATTCTAACCGGGTACAGCAACCCCCGCTTCTTTCATCCTGGCAATCTTATAGCGCAAGGTGCGTGGGCTAATACCCAGCTTGGCAGCCGTGGTTTTGCGGCTACCGCTGACATCGTGCAGCATCTGCAAAATAATTTTTTCTTCCGCAGATCGTACACCATCGCCTAAGCGACCAGTCTCAACTTCAGTATCGATAGCATCGATTTGCCATGATTCTACGGCAAGACTTTGCACAGTGCTGGGCAAAGCTGGCAAATCCAGCATCTCTTCTTCTAAAATTAGCGCATCAGCGCCGATGCGGCTGCCGCTTTGCAGAATCAGCGCGCGCTGCACCACATTTTCCAATTCTCTGACATTGCCCGGCCAACTGTAGCGCTGCAGTTTGGCCATCGCAGCCTCATCAAAACCCGTTACCGCTTTGCCCATTTGACCATGCTTATTTAATAGCCCAAGCGCCAGCGGCAAAATGTCGCCCACCCTTTCTCTTAGCGGCGGAATCCGCAGCGGAAACACGCTTAAGCGAAAATACAAATCCTCGCGAAAACGGCCTTGATTGACATAATCTTTTAACTTGCGATTGGTGGTCGCCAAAATTCTGACGTTTAAGGCTATTTTACGATGACTGCCCAAGCGTTCGACTTCTTTTTCCTGTAGCACCCGCAGCAATTTGGCTTGCAGGGAAATATCCATTTCAGAAATCTCATCCAGCAATAAGGTACCACCTTGCGCCTGTTCAAATTTACCGGGTGCCGATTGAATAGCGCCGGTAAACGCGCCTTTTTCATAACCAAATAACATCGCTTCCAGCATGTTTTCTGGAATGGCGGCGCAGTTTATCGCTTCAAACGGGCCGGCGTGATAATGAGAATTACGATGGATATATTGGGCCAACACTTCCTTGCCAGTACCGCTCTCGCCTTCCAGCAACATGGTTACGTCGGTTTTGGCCACTTTGCTGGCTAAGCCATACAGTTTTTTCATGCTCTCGTCAGCGACCACCCGCTCACTGACTGGCTGCGGTTGCGGCGCAATCAAGGCGGCGACTTTATCCACCAATACCGAGGCTTCAAAGGGTTTGATCAAATAATCTGCAGCACCGGATTGCATGGCTTCAACGGCCTTGGGTATGGAACCGTAGGCCGTCATCAGCAACACTGGCGTCTGTTCAAATTTTTGTTGCATGTTTTGTAACAAGGTAAAGCCATCCATCACCGGCATTTGCACGTCGCTTACTACCAGTCTGACGGGATACTTCGCCAACTGACTCAGCGCTTCAGTGCCGTTTTTAGCGGAAATAATTCGATAGCCTTCCATTTCCAGGGTATCGCACAAGGCTTCGCACAAAGCCGGATCGTCTTCCACGACAAGCACGTCATACTGTTTCATAGCGTTACTCCAGTTTTTGGCTGGCCCGCAGCCGATAATCCGAGGGCATATTCACTGAGACAAGGTAGGCTCAGACTAAAGCAGGTGCCTTGCTTTGGCACGGAACGACAGCTAACACTACCGCCATGCGCCCTTGCCACGCTTTCGACCACGACCAAGCCCAAGCCTGTGCCGTTGGTTTTGGTGCTGTAAAAGGGTTCAAATAATTTATCTTGCAGATCTGCAGCAATGCCGGGGCCATCATCGGCGACCGTAAAGTCGATACTACCCGCCTCAGCAAACTGCACAATAACGGCGATTTTTTGGGCACCGGCTTCCGCGGCATTGTTAATCAAATTCATTAATGCGCCGCGCAATGCGTCTTGATTGCCCAATAATTGATCAGTCTTAACCCGATTGTCGATGTAAAACTCACCCGTAAATCCTTCCATTGCTTCGGATAGATGAGCCATTAAGCGCTGCAGCGAAAAACTTTGCATGGCCATGCGGCCCTGTTTGGCAAAAATCAGCATGTCGTTAACTTGCCGCTCCAGATAATGTAAGCGCTCTAAAATTTTCTGGGAAAACTGTTGGCGCTTTTCATCGGCCAAAGCCGGTTTACTAATTTGCGAGGCATACAAGATGGCAGTTGCCAGGGGCGTACGCACCTGATGGGCCAAGCCCGCCACCATTTCACCCATCGCACTGAGTTGTTTGTGCTGGGCTAGCGTATCTTGTAAGGAGCGCAACTCGCTGACATCGGACAATAAAATAAGTTGTTCGGCATCGTTGCCCAGCGCGCTATGGGTAATGTTTACTTTGCGACCATCTCGCAACTGCCGTTCATGCGGGGATTCAAATACTGGTTGCAAACTGCGCGCGACCACATTCGACCATAACTGCCCCAACAAGGGCTCACCAAGAAAGTCGGCCGCATGATTGTTACAGTCGATGATCAGGCCGTGCGAATTCAAGACAATCACCGCCGCAGGCAGTGCCGCCAGGATTTGCTGTAAGCGGCTGGCGAGTTTCTCTTTTTCTATTAAAGTCGTCAGGCGCTCGCTACGCGCAGCCAATAATTCCTGGTTAAGCTTGGCCACCTGCTCTTCCAAACCTTGATAGGAATGCGCCAGATTTTCGGAAAGTTCGTTAAAAATCCGAAAAGCATCGGTCAGGCGCTCGGTTTTTTGTAGTTGATGCAGCTCTAAAGTACTCATGTCAAATCGCTTAAATGATTGCTTAACCGCTTTTAGCAATATTTAGACCACTAAATAATATTGTTTTTAAACAGTGGCTTGCGCAATTAAAGTCAAGCTTTTGACAGTAAAATTTTAGATTGCGGATCTATACTGGTGGCAACTTCGCTTTACGACTATGCTATATAAATAATTGAACAACCCTCGTTTCGTCATGCGCAAAAATCCGACAAAAATTAAATTCCCGTTTAAAAAACTCCTTCTGGTGCTGGCGCTTAATCCAGTGCACATCAGTTTTGCCGACGACATCCAGGCCGGAAAATTTTACGAGGAGGCGCTGCAAGCCTACAAAGGCCAAAAAAATAATGCCGAAGCGATCATTCAATTAAAAAATGCGCTACAACAAAATCAAAATTTTGTCGCTGCGCATATTTTGCTGGGCGAAATCTATTTACAACAAAAATCGCTTTCAGAAGCCGAAGTACAAATTAATTTAGCCAACCAGCTCGGCGCGGATAAATCATTGACTGTAAACAGTTTGGCCCAGCTCTATAGTTATCAGATTAAATACAACCAGTTATTGAAGGAGATAGACCCGGCTAATTTCAATCGCGAATTGCGCCCGGCTTTGCATGTGTTTCGCGGCAACGCCTACCTGCAACTCAATCAAATCAGCGAAGCGCTGATTGAATTCGACTTGGCCGCACAAATTGACCCCAATCAGGTCGATCCAATCATTGGTCGCGCCAATGCACTATTAAGACGCGGCGATATTGTCGGCGCGACTGAAGCCGCAGAAAAAGCCATGCAAATCCAGCCTGACACTGCCGGTCCCTGGTATGTTAAAGGCTCTATCAAGCATGCAAACTCAGAATTGGACGAGGCGTTAACCAGTTATGACAAAGCCATCGAACTTGACCCAGAGCATCTGGATGCCCGCATTGCTAGAGTAGGACTTCTGCTGGATCTTAAACAAGACAACCGCGCCAAACAGGACTTGGAATATCTGCGCCAGACGTATCCGTTTGAACCCAAAGCGGCGTATCTGCTGGCGGTATTGCTGGAACGCAATAATCAGGCTGAGGCTTCAGTCAAGGAACTGGAAGCCGCTGCGGATATTATTTCCGGCGTTAAACCAGAATACTTAAGCGCACACGGCCCCACGCTGATGCTGTCTGGCTTGATTAATTACAGCTTGAAACGTTTTGATTTGGCCGCGGGCTATTTGCGCCAATACGTCAAACAGTTTCCAGAGCAAGCCGGCCCATACAAGCTACTGGCTTCGATCTTGTTGACAAAAAACGAACCGGAACAGGTGATCGATCTTCTGCGACCGATACAAATCCGCAATCCGCATGATCATAGAGTGATGTTTTTGCTGGGCAGCGCCTATATGGCGGTGGGCAAACATGACATGGCAAACGCCATGTTCGAGAAAGCCTTGGATGGCGCAGGCGCCGACAATGAAAATATCCAAGCCGAGATCGGTCTGAATCGGCTGGTTATGGGTCAAGAACAGCGCGCCATCAAAGATATGGAAGCGGCTTTTAAACGGAACCCTGCAAACATACAAACCGGGATCCGCTTGGTCGCTTTGTTTGTTACCCGCGGCGAATCGGACAAAGCCTTACAAATTGCCAAGGCAATGAATGAAAAAGTGTCGAAAAATCTTACACTGATAAACTTACTCGGTACCGCTCAAGTTAGCGCCAAACAGTTAAAACAAGCGCGCCACAGTTTTGAAAATGCAGTTAATCTGGACCCCAGTTTTGTGGCAGCACATATCAATTTAAGCAAATTGGATGTCGCGGAAAAGGACATCGAACGAGCCAGACAAAGACTGCAGACCCTGAATAAAAAACTACCCGACAATATTGCGGTATTAATCGAGCTGGCGACTGTGGAAAAGGCAGCCGGCAATTTAACTGCCGCCAACGATTGGCTGGAAAAAGCCAGGAACCTGGATCAAAAATCCCTGCCAGTACTGATAGCATTGGTTGATCTGAAATTAAACATGGGCAGACCTTCCGAAGCGCTATCTATTGCTCAAGCTGCTGAATTGACAAACAAAAACGATCCGCAGGTCATGGACGCCCTGGCACGCAGTTATCTGGCCACCAACAACCGCGAAAAAGCCCTTGGCGTTTTCATGCGCATGACCGAACAAGCCCGCTTTAATGTCAAATTATTATACAAAGCCGCCCGCTACCAAATCGATGCCGGTGACTTTATGGAAGCCATCAAGACATTAAAAAAAGCGGTGTTAGCCGACGAAAACCACATACCTTCGCAAATCGCGCTGGTAGAAATGGAATTGCAACATGGTAAACCAGTGTTCGCAATTAACCGAGCCCAAACCCTGCTTAAGCAATATCCACAACGCGGCTTTCCGAACCAGTTATTGGGAGACATTGCCGCTCACGACACAAACTACGACCTAGCCGTCAAACACTACCAATCAGCATTTGATCTGGAGCCCAGCACTAGAGCGATGATGAAGCTGTACGATAGCCTCAAGCAAACCAAACAATCCGCCAAGGCCTTTGATTTGGTGGATCAATGGCTGAAAAAACACCCAAAAGATAGCGTGCCCATGGCCGCATTAGCTGAAGAATATTTAAATACCGGCAAATATAATGAGGCTAAAAAATCATATGAAGCCTTGTTAAAACTATTCCCTAACGAGCCTCAGTTTTTAAACAACCTGGCCATCATTTACCTGCACACGGGCGATGAAAAGGCGCTGTCCTACGCTGAACAAGCGCAAAAACTGGCACCCGACCAAGCCTCCAGCAACGACACACTGGGCTGGATATTGGTCAATAAAGGCCAAGCAGAACAGGGCTTGAACTACCTGCGTAATGCCCATTCCCGACTTTCGCAAAACCCGGAAATCCGCTACCACATTGCAGTTGCCCTGGAAAAACTAGATCGCAAGACAGAAGCTAAACAGGAACTTACTGAAGCATTGAAAAGTAGCGAAGCCTTTAACGGTCGCGAAGACGCCCAAGTATTGCTGAACAAACTTAATCGCTAAATTGAGAGCAGGCTGTCAATTATTTTTACACAGCATAGTTTTTCAAGACAAAAAATCACACGCAACTTAAAGTGTAGGTAATTGTTATTAAATATTTTTTACGGTATTGGCCCTCTAATTGCTTATTCAAATAAAACAGTTTATGCCCGCAAGTACAATAGTATTCAGTCGTGCTTAATTGAAAATAGCTTCCAACCGGATTCGAATAAAGCAATGAGGACACCCAAAATGACCAAAACCTACCTAGCCTTAACCGCGCTGCTGCTGGCACCGTTCTCGGCGCATGCGATAACTTGGAACTTGAACTCCAGCAACTCAGCCACATGCTTAAATGGCTGTACAGCCGCATCGAGCAGCGGCACTGCAGCACAAACATTTGCGACTGCTGGTGGCCCCAATTTGAATGTTGCTGCTGTATCTACAGGCTCGACATTGACAGCTGCGAATGCTGGCTCGGCAGCCTCCAAATTCGGCACTGCGACCTTGGCTATGTACGGCTCTAACGGCTTGGGTGTTACTGCTGCTAAATTTGACGGCACAATTGGCTCAGTGCCTGATCACGCATTCGATAACGATGGTGTTGCCACAACGGCAACTAATCAAGACGGCGTTCAATATACTGCGGGCGGCGTGTCTTATAACACAACCTCAGATTACGGCACGGATGGCGCAGTGGACGCCGGTCTGTTCAGTTTTGCTAACTCCGTAAAACTAACCGATATATCCGTTGGATATATCTCTGGCGATGCTGATATATCGATATTAGCGTACACAGGCGCGTTAAATGCAGATGGTTCAATACCCACCGCCTCGGCCATATTAGGAAAAAGCTTTAGCCAGTTGTTAGCCAATAGCTGGGCGTTTATCGGCAATTACAGCATCAGCGCGACAAACACCGCCAAAACTATTAACAACGGTTTAAATACCACAGACGGTACGCCAGTATCATCAAGCTATTGGCTGATCAGTGCTTACACATCGGCTGCTGGCACCAATAAAACCGGCGGTGACACCTCCGTAAACTTCGGCAACGATTACTTCAAAATCTCATCTGTTTCTGGCGTAGCAAGCACCGGCGGCAACGGCGGCTCTGGTAATACAGGTAGCGTGCCTGAACCAACCAGTTTGTTGTTATTGGCTAGCGGCATGTTAGGCTGGAGAATGAATCGCAAAAGCTCAGCTTTAGCGGCTTAAGCCTTAAGTCAGGACCATAAAAAACCGCCTTTCGGGTTTAACCGAAAGGCGGTTTTTTTATGCCTGAAGTTTTTTGACTAGGGATACAACGCCACGGTCTCCAAGCCCTGCCGTTCAGGCAAACCAAACAGCAGATTCATATTCTGCACCGCCTGCCCGGATGCACCTTTAACCAAGTTATCGATCACCGACAATATAACGACCATGTCCCCCGCTTGCGGCTGATGCACAGCGATCTGACAGCGGTTGCTGCCACGCACGTTCCGAGTGTCGGCATGACTGCCAGCCGGCAATACATCCACAAAACCTTCATCGCCATAGCGATGTTCAAACAGACTTTGCAAATCAGCGGGTTTGGTCAGACGCGCGTAAAGCGTGGCATGTATGCCTCTGATCATCGGCGTAAGATGCGGCACAAACGTCAACTGCGCTTGCTGATCGATACGCTGCAAACCTTGCGCAATCTCCGGCAAATGTCTATGTCCGGCAACAGCATAGGCTTTGAAACTTTCACCGGCTTCGCTCATCAGCGAGGCAATTTCGGCCTTGCGCCCGGCGCCGCTGCCGCCTGATTTTACATCGGCAATCAAATGAACGGCATCAATTACACCGGCTTCCAGCAGCGGCAAAAACCCCAACTGTACCGCAGTGGGATAGCAACCCGGACAAGCAATCAAGCGCGCTTGTTTTATCTGCTCGCGATTCACTTCCGGCAAACCGTAAACCGCTTCGGCTATCAAACTGGGGCTGGCATGCTGCATGCCATACCATTTTTCCCATTCTTGTTGATCTTTGAGCCGAAAGTCTGCAGATAAATCGATCACTTTAATACCCAACGCCAACAACGCTTCGGCCATCAGCATGGCTGTGCCGTTCGGTGTCGCAAAAAACACCACATCGCAGTCTTTTAAATTATCCAACTCGGGCAGGCTAAATAGAAGATCGCAATAGCCTCTTAAACTGGGATACAGCCGGTCTACCCTTTGGCCTGCGTCCGCCCGCGAGGTCACAACGCTGACCTCAACCTGCGGATGCAATACCAAAATTCTTAACAACTCAACGCCGGTGTAACCCGTACCGCCGACAATACCTGCACGTATCATGAATCCTCTCGCTGAAAATATACTGTTAGCCAAATCTGGCGCTTATAATACGCCACCTCCACCCGCAAATCTTAACATCATGCGCGTTATCGAGATTCATCACAGCGCCGAACTTTACGATTTAATCGTGTCGGAACAGGCCATGCCAACACCGGGGCCGCATCAAGTCCTGATAAAAACTGTCGCGGCCGGCGTAAATCGACCGGACATTATGCAGTGTAAAGGCTTATACCCGCCACCGCCAGGCGCCTCACCTATAGTCGGTCTGGAGGTCGCAGGCCAGGTAGTTGAAGTAGGTAGCGAAGTTCGGGATTTTAAAATTGGCGACCGACTTTGCGCTTTAGTCAACGGCGGCGGTTATGCAGAATATTGTTTGGTTAGCGCCAGTTGTTGCTTACCCATCCCCAACGGCTTTAGTTTTATAGCAGCGGCAGGCTTGCCAGAGACTTTTTTTACAGTGTGGAGCAACGTCTTCGACCAGGCCCAGTTACAAGCCGGAGAGCGCCTGCTGGTGCACGGCGGCGCCAGCGGCATCGGCACCACCGCCATTCAACTAGCCAAAGCGTTGGGCAGTCAAGTGTTGGTTACCGCAGGCAGCGACGAAAAATGCCAGCGCTGCCTGGACTTGGGCGCCGATTTGGCTATCAATTATCACAAACAGGATTTTGTTGACGCAGTGCAGGATCACACAGCCGGAAAAGGCGTGAATGTGATATTGGATATGATCGGCGGCGACTATCTGCCGCGTAATCTAAAATGCTTAAGCCTGGATGGCCGCCTACAACTGATCGCCCTGCAAAACGGCAGCAAATCCGACATCAATCTGGCGTCGTTGCTAATGAAACGCCTGACTGTCGCTGGCTCAACCCTGCGCCCAAGAAGTGACGAGTTTAAGGCTAAAATAGCCCGGCAACTTTATCAAATAGTATGGCCGTTGCTGGAATCAGGCCAAATCAATCCGGTGATTGATTCAGTGTTTCCACTCAGCCAGGCAAACGCCGCCCATCGCTTGATGGAAAGCAATCGGCACATCGGTAAAATTATTTTGGAGATATAAGCATGTCATTCACCACGCTGGTTTCTGCAGCCACCTTGGCCGCTAATCTTGATAACCCGGAATGGCGCATTTTCGATTGCCGCTTCAATTTGGCCAATGTCAGCGCCGGCCACAACGCCTATCGACAAGGTCACATACCCAATGCCCGCTATGCCGATTTAAATCAGGATTTGTCCTCAGCTGTGCGTTCTTACACAGGTCGCCATCCGCTGCCTGACTTTAAGCTATTGGCGCAAAAGCTGGCGGCGTGGGGTGTGAGCAATCGCCATCAGATTGTGGTGTACGATGATGCCGGCGGCGCATTTGCCGGTCGCATGTGGTGGCTATTGCGCTGCATGGGCCACTCCCAGGTAGCGGTGCTGGACGGCGGCTTGCCAAATTGGCAGAAGCAAGGACTACCCCTCAGCACTCACCTACCCAGTATCAACCCCAGTGCATTCAGAGTGTATTTGGATGACCAGCAATGGCTTAGCGCCCGCCAAGTGGAAGACGGCTTGGCCCGCGCCCAAATCACAGTTATCGACGCCAGAACCCCGGAACGCTTTGTCGGCCGACAAGAACCGATAGACCCAATCGCTGGTCATGTTCCCAAAGCCATTAATCGCCCCTTACAAAACAACCTGGATAAAACCGGCCTATTTTTGAGTGCCGATCAGTTAAAGCAACAATTTAGCGGCTTGATTAAACCGTTTGACGCGCCACAGGTGGTACATATGTGCGGTTCGGGCGTGACGGCTTGCCACAATTTATTAGCGATGGAAGTGGCGGGGCTTAGCGGTTCCAGGCTGTATGCTGGATCGTGGAGCGAATGGATCAGCAATCGCAACAGGCGCGTGGCAACTGCTTGAAAATTTGAAAGGTAAAACAAGCCGCCGAACAGCTTCTTATAAAAACTATTCGGCGGATTTGCAGCAAAAAATCAGCTTACCGGCTATGCGGTAAATGGATTTTCCAGAACGATAGTTTCATTCCGATCCGGACCGGTAGACAGTATCGTCACTTTAACACCCACTAACTGTTCCAGCCGGGCAATATAGGCTTTGGCATTTTCCGGTAATTTTGCAAACTCGGTAACGCCTGCCGTTGTGCCTGTCCAGCCAGGCATTTCTTCGATCACAGCCTCGCAAGCGGCGTATTGATCGGCGCCCAGCGGCGCGGTTTCGGTAAGTTCACCGTTGATTTTATAAGCGGTGCAGATCCCAATCTTATCCAAGCCGTCCAACACGTCCAGTTTGGTCAGACAGATACCACTCAAGCTATTCAACTGGGCCGATTTACGCATCGACACTGCGTCAAACCAACCGCAACGACGCTTACGACCGGTAGTCGCGCCAAACTCATGGCCTTTCACACCCAAATGTTCGCCATAGCTATCCAGCAATTCGGTTGGGAACGGACCGTTACCGACTCGAGTGGAATAGGCTTTGGTAATACCCAAGACGTAATCCAGTGCCAATGGCCCAACGCCGGTACCCGTGGCGGCGCCGCCAGCGGTGGTGTTGGATGAAGTGACGTAAGGGTAAGTGCCGTGATCAATATCCAGCAATGCGCCTTGCGCGCCTTCAAACAGCACGTTTTCGCCTTGCTTTTGATAGCTGTATAAGGCCTCGCCGACATCAGTCAGCATCGGTTTGATGATTTCGCCCAAACGCAGGGTATTGGCCAGCATGGTATCGAAATCAAGCGGCTCGGCATGGTAATAATTGACCAGCATGAAATTATGGTACTCGACCAGTTCTTTCAAACGCAGCGCAAATTCTTCGCTGTTGCGCAAATCGCCAGCCCTTAAGCCGCGACGCGCTACTTTGTCTTCGTATGAAGGGCCAATGCCGCGACCGGTAGTACCAATCGCCTTGCTGCCCCTGGCTTTTTCCCGCGCCTGATCGATAGCCACATGAATGGGTAAAATCAAAGCACAAGCTTCGCTGATTTGCAGACGATGTCTGACGGGTACGCCCGATTTTTCCAAAATCTCAATTTCTTTCAGCAATGCTTCAGGGCACAGCACCACGCCGTTGCCGATCATACATTGCACACCTTCGCGCAAGACTCCCGATGGAATCAAATGCAGCACGGTTTTTTCGCCGTTAATCACCAAAGTATGACCGGCATTGTGACCGCCTTGAAAGCGCACCACGGCCGCAGCCTGTTCGGTTAAAAGATCGACCAGTTTACCTTTACCTTCATCGCCCCATTGCGTGCCGATAACAACAACATTCTTTCCCATTTTTCTCTAACCTTAGACTAGTGGTTTAACGACCCAGCGTTGATTTTGATTTTCTAAAATAGCGTTGCAGCCCGACTGCGCCGCGCCACCCTGTTGTCCTGGCAGGTGTTGAATGACCACCACACCTTGCGCCCGCAGATCTCTAACGGCTTCCCGCAAATCCGCAGCGTCGCCAGACGGCGCAAACACGATTTGCTCGGCTACTGCGGCATCATTGAACAAGGCCGCCAACATCTTCAAATCCGCGCTAAAACCTGTAGCGGCCCGCGCCCTGCCAAAAACCTCGCCGATATTATCGTAACGACCGCCCCGGGCGATTTCCTTGCCCAAGGAGGGCACAAAGGCAGCAAATAGCATCCCGGTGTGGTAATGATAACCCCGCAACTCCGCTAAATCGAAACTTACCGTCAATGTCGGGAAATCTCTGAGCAGTCGGTCCGCTATGCCTTGTAAATCACTCAACGCCGACGCGATGGTTTCTGAGCCATCAAAGCCGGTCAACAATGTTTTGGCTTTGTCTAAAACCTCACGACCACCATTCAATTTTGGCAGTTCGTTGAAAATATCTTTGCAGTGCTCATCAATGGCAAACTCGCCAAGCAACTCGGCTAACTCGGTTCTGGCTTTGCGCTGCAAGACATCAAACAAATCGGATTCTTGTTGGCAAGTCAGGCCTGCATGCGCGACCAAGGCGCGATAAATCGCGACATGCCCCAAGTCAAGATGCACATTTTGCAAGCCACTGATAGCCAGCATTTCCAGCATCAGCCGAATCACTTCATAGTCGCTTTCCAAACCGGCGTGACCGTAGAGCTCAGCGCCAATCTGCATCGGACTGCGGGATTTTTCTAATGGATCGCCCACCGCAAGCAGCACGGTACCTGCATAGCATAGCCGGGTTGGGCCTTCATGTTGCAAATGGTGAGCGTCGATTCTCGCCACTTGTGGCGTCATGTCCGCACGTACGCCCAGCATTTCGCCGCTTAACTGATCGGTAAGCTTGAAAGTCTGCAAGTCCAGATCATGTCCAGAGCCAATCAACAAGGAATGTAGAAAATCTACAAACGGCGGAATTACCAACTGATAACCCCAACAGGCAAAAGTATCCAACAATTTTCTGCGCAGTTTTTCCAGATGCGCTGCCTGTTCCGGCAATGCTTCGCTAATACCTTCCGGCAACAGCCAGGTTTCATTTCTTTGCATTTTGTCTATCCCAATCACAGCAAACGCCCCGCAATGCGGGGCGTTTGTCCATGCCTAACAGAGTGTGGTTTATTTCTGATTTTTGAAATACTTGAAGAAGTCGGAATTTGGTTCCAACACCATGATATTTCCTGATTTACCCAGACTTTCCTTATAAGCAATCAAGCTACGATAGAAGGCAAAAAACTCGCTGTCTTCGCTATAGCTCTTGGCAAAAATATCGGCAGCTTTGGCATCGCCCTCACCGCGCAGTACTTCAGAATCCCGGTAAGCATTAGCCAAAATGATTTCGCGTTGCTTGTCGGCATCAGCCCGAATCCGTTCCGCAGCTTCTGAACCCTGCGAACGAAACTCGCGAGCCACCCGCGCCCTTTCAGCTTCCATCCGTTGATAAACAGAGGTACTGACTTCGCTAGGCAAGTCGATACGTTTTACTTGCACGTCTACGATGGTGATACCCAGTTTCGCAGCATGCGGCGATACGTTGGTAATCAAGGCATCACGGATCGCACTACGATCAGTGGACACCAGCTGCTTGATTTCGCGTTTGCTGAATTCGCTGCGAGCCGAATCTTTAATGATCTGATCCAGACGAATATTGGCTTGGCTGACATCTCCGGCAACTGTTGTATAAAAGGTTTTTACGTCACCGATTCGCCATTTAACAAAAGAATCGACGATGACGTTTTTCTTTTCTGCGGTCAAAAACCGTTCCGGTGTCGAATCCATAGTAAGGATACGCGCATCGAATTTTTTGACGTTATTGATGAACGGCAATTTGAAATGCATGCCGGGCTGAAAATCAGCGCCGACTATTTCACCCAATTGAAATTTAATCACACGCTCGGTTTCGCCGACGGTAAATACCGACATCGATAACAAGACCACTATTGCGCCAACGGCGACTAATATCTTATTTCCCATCTTAGCGTCCTC
>CAIOHN010000024.1 GCA_903858105.1 uncultured Pseudomonadota bacterium
AAAAACAAAGTGGCGCCGCCGTTTAAACAAGCCGATTTCGAGATTTTGTATGGCGAAGGCGTGTCCTTCTTCGGCGAGTTGGTGGATTTGGGCGTGGAGTTTGGCTTCGTGCAAAAATCCGGTTCCTGGTACGCCTACAACAACGAAAAAATCGGCCAGGGCAAAGACAACGCCAAGCAATTTTTGCGCGACAATCCTGAGAAAGCCAAGGAACTGGAAGCGGCCATCCGCGAGAAAGCCTTTGCCAAGCTAGCGAGCCTACCACCGGCAACGCATGACGAAGACGACACCGAGTTTGTCGACGGCGATTGAGCGTCGCAAACAGATCGAAGCAGTCTGCTTAAGATTGTTGGCCCGGCGCGAACACAGTCGCCGGGAGTTGCTGGATAAACTGGCCTTACGCGGTTTTAATCGCGACGAGGCCGAGCCGGTCATCGCAGAATTAACCGAACGGGACTGGCAGAACGACGCGCGGTATACAGAAAGTTACGTGCGCCAGCGTATCCAAACCGGCTACGGCCCAGTGCGGATCCGTTACGAATTGCAGCAACGCGGCATAAACGACGCCGATCTGGACGAACAAGCCGTAGCGCAGGGTGGTTGGCAAAATCTGCTGCTGGACGTGTATTTACGTAAATACGATGACGAAAAATCGCTGACGCAAAACGAATGGTTAAAACGCAGCCGGTTTTTGCAGCAACGTGGTTTTAGCGGCGAGATGATTAAGCGCTTGTGTGCGGAGTTGAAGATTAAATTGCGTAAGTTTTAGGCGACAGGCGTTCAGTTCCGTAGGGTGCGCTGAACAGCGTGAAGCGCATCAATCGCGATTCTGGCGTCGGCACATCGTATAAATTCAACCAACAGCAATTGAAGAATTGAAATAAATTAACCGAAATAATCAAAATGAAAAAAATGACCAGCGCCGAATTGCGAACCGCCTTTCTGGAATTCTTTCGCCAACACGGCCATTCGGTGCAGCCTTCCAGCTCGCTGATTCCGGGCAATGATCCCACCCTGTTGTTTACCAATGCCGGGATGGTGCAATTTAAGGATGTATTTCTGGGGCGGGAAAAACTCGACTTTACCCGCGCCGCCACCAGTCAGCGGTGCGTGCGCGCGGGCGGCAAGCATAACGACCTGGAAAACGTCGGTTACACGGCGCGTCATCATACCTTTTTTGAAATGCTGGGTAATTTCAGCTTTGGTGATTACTTTAAAAAAGAAGCCATCCATTTTGCTTGGGATTTTCTGACCAAGGAACTGGGCATTCCGGCGGAACGCTTGTGGGTAACCGTGTTCGACGAAGATTCCGAGGCCGAAGCCATTTGGCTGGAAGACGTAAAAATCGATGCCAGCCGTTTTTCCAGAATCGGCGCCAAAGATAACTTCTGGTCGATGGGCGATGTTGGCCCTTGCGGCCCTTGCACCGAGATTTTTTACGATCACGGCGCGCATGTGGCCGGTGGCCCTCCAGGTAGCCCGGACGAAGACGGCGACCGCTATATCGAAATCTGGAATCTGGTGTTCATGCAATACGACCGCGACAAAGACGGTAACTTGACACCGTTGCCAGCGCCATCCGTGGATACCGGCATGGGCCTGGAGCGCATTTCTGCTGTCTTGCAAGGTGTGCACAGCAATTACGAAATCGATTTGTTTCAAAACCTGTTAAACGTCGCCGCAAAACTGGCCGGTAGCAGCGATTTAACCAATAGCTCGCTTAGAGTCATTGCCGACCATATTCGTTCTTGCGCATTTATGGTCGCCGACGGCGTGTTGCCTTCCAATGAAGGCCGCGGCTATGTGCTGCGTCGCATCGTGCGGCGGGCGATTCGTCACGGGTATCGTTTAGGTATTCAAGATACATTTTTCTACAAATTGGTTGCACCCTTGGTTGCCGAGATGGGGAGCGCTTACCCAGAGCTGGCAAAAGCTCAGGAGCAAGTCGAACGGGTACTGAAAAAAGAAGAAGAGCGTTTCGCAGAAACCCTGGAACAGGGCATGAAAATTCTGGAAAACTGCGTTGCCAAACTGGATGGTCATGTCATTCCGGGCGATGTCGTGTTTCTGTTGTACGACACCTACGGTTTCCCCGTGGATTTGACTGCCGATTTTGCGCGGGAAAATAAACTTAGCGTCGATCATGCCGGTTTTGAAGTAGAAATGGCGGCGCAGCGTGACCGGGCTCGGGCTGGCGGTAGTTTTGCAGCCGATTACGATCAAGACATCAAACACGATAGCAGTACCGAGTTTACTGGCTATTTCCATTTGGACGGCTCGGTGCAAATTCTGGGATTGTTCAAAAAAGGTCAGCCGATCGAAAGCCTGGAAGCCGGTGACGAAGGCGTGGTGATTTTGGATCAAACCCCGTTTTACGCCGAATCTGGTGGTCAAGCCGGTGATACTGGCCGTATTGAATGCAATGGCGCGGTATTTGAAGTGTATGACACCCAAAAACAGGGCGGCCAATTGTTTTTACACAAGGGCAAAGTGCTGCAAGGCATATTGAATGTGGGTCAGGCCTGCGAAGTGAGCGTGGATGCCAACACCCGCAAAGCCACCGAACGCAACCACTCGGCAACCCATTTGTTACACGCGGCCTTGCGGGCGACGCTGGGAGAACATGTCGCGCAAAAAGGTTCGCAGGTTAATGCAGAACGCTTGCGTTTCGACTTCTCGCATTTCGAGCCGATGACGCCCGCGGAAATCGCCACGGTGGAGCGCTTGGTCAACGAGCAAATCCGTTTGAATAATCCGGTTGCTGCCGAAATCATGGCCAAAGATGAGGCCGTAAAAGCCGGCGCAATGGCCTTATTCGGTGAAAAGTATGGCGACGAAGTGCGGGTATTGAAAATTGGTGAGTTTTCTACGGAACTGTGCGGTGGTACTCACGTTGATCGGGCTGGGGATATTGGTTTGATCAAAATCGTCGGTGAAACCGGCGTTGCCGCAGGCGTCAGACGTCTGGAAGCGGTGACTGGTCAAGGCGCTTTGGATTGGATCGAACAACGCGAAAAAGCCTTGCAAAGCATCGCTGGTTTATTGAAAGCGGCACCAGACAAAGCCGCTGACAAAGTGCATCAGTTGTTGGAAAAAACTCGTGGTCTGGAAAAAGAGTTGGAAAAACTCAAAGCCAAACTGGCCAGTTCGGCGGGTGATGAAATGACCGATCAGGCGATCGATGTCAACGGCGTTAAAGTGCTGGCCGTGAAACTGGACGACGTCGATCCCAAAGCTTTGCGTGACCTGGCCGATCAGTTGAAAAACAAACTG
>CAIOHN010000025.1 GCA_903858105.1 uncultured Pseudomonadota bacterium
GCCCTGCGGGCCAGCCTATCGGCTGTTCAAATTTGCTCCAGGCAAATTTGTCGCTTTTGTCGAGGGTTTTCGGAAGGGCCATCCCTGGCCCTCCGAAAACGAGCGGCATCCTTGCCGCTCCCCTAGCGGGCGTATCTCGACAAAAGCTGCGATGCTCGGGCGGTATGTAAGGGATTTAAAACCTGCCTTCGGCATTTTTCCGCTTCGCGGCTTTATAGGTCAACATCACCTACTAAGGCAAATATAACCTTATTTTTGATAACGATGAGGAACAAAAGGTAGCGGACTGACCTTAACCGCAATCGGCGCGTTGCGCACGATAGCTGTCAAAGCAGTACCGGCTTCAGCAAAACGCCGATCCAGCAACGCCATCGCCACCGGCCGATTCAAACTGGGCGAGAAACTGCCGCTGGTGACGTAACCGATTTGCTGATCTAGATGATAAATCGCGCAGCCTTCACGAACCGGAATGCGACTATCGACCAGCAAGCCGACGCGGCTCTGCGGTGCTCCATCGCGGATTTGCGCCAAAATTTTTTCCGCACCAGGAAAATGACTGTGGCCTTTTTTAAACAGCCATTTCAAACCCGCCTCGATGGGCGTGATGGTTTCATTGAGTTCATGGCCATACAGGCAAAGTCCGGCCTCCAGCCGCAAGGTATCGCGGGCGCCCAGGCCGATGGGCTCTACGCCTTCTTGGGCCAATAACAAACGCGCCAAGCGTTCGGCATCGGGATTGGCGACGGAAATTTCAAACCCGTCCTCGCCGCTGTAGCCGCTGCGGCTAATATCGCAGGCAATGCCGCTAATCTCAGTCGCGCAGGCTTGCATGAAAAACAGTGCGCTCGCCGCTGGCGAATATTGGCCGATTACCTCCACAGCACCCGGCCCTTGCAAAGCAAACAGCGCCCGGTCGCTTAGCTCTATAAACGCACAGTCCTCGGCCAACTGCTGCTGCAAATAAGCAAAATCCTTGTCCTTACAACCGGCGTTGACGATGATGGACAACCCGGCCTCAAGCCGGGTAACGATAATATCGTCAATCACCCCGCCAGCGTCGTTGGTTAACAGCGTGTATTTTTGTGCCCCCGGCGCAAGATCGACTATGCCGCCAGGCGTGAGTTTTTCTAACTGGCTGGCAGCGTTTTCGCCCAATATCAGGCATTGGCCCATGTGCGATATATCGAAAAAACCGGTGTGACTGCGACAATGCAAATGTTCGTGGATGATGCCGTGGCCATACTGCACTGGCATCTGGTAACCGGCGAAAGCCGTTATCTTTGCGCCCAGTTGC
The DNA here is from genome assembly GCA_903858105.1 of uncultured Pseudomonadota bacterium. Classification (GTDB taxonomy): domain Bacteria; phylum Pseudomonadota; class Gammaproteobacteria; order Methylococcales; family Methylomonadaceae; genus Methylomonas. Next base: position 1,295 of record CAIOHN010000025.1, read on the forward strand.
AGGTGCAAATCATGCAGCGGCGTTTGTTTTAGATCAGTCACAGCAAGCATCCTTGGTTTAGGTGGGCATCAGTCTAGCGTTGGCTGCGAACTAAACCAAATCAATCTACCTCAACTGCAGAGCTTGATCGACTTAACTAGCAAAATCAAGGCCTTGCCATGCAGCTTAGTCCCTGGTCAACTTTAGATACTCGGCGCGCGGCAGCAGATAAACCGGGCTTGACGACAGTGGCACACTGGCCCGACCGCTGCTATCGACCGGCAAATCCTTAAACTGTCCAACCACATCCACCAACACCCAGCTTTTTTTGAGATCAAGCGGCAGCGACCAGACGCTGTTGCTGTCGTCGCTGCGCCAAAGCATCAAGGTTTCACCAAAATAACCCCCCTGAATATTGGCATCTTTGGCATCAAATGCCTGGTAAGGCAAACCGTCGATTAAAGCACTGGCGGTGTACATGGCGGCTTCGCCGGGCTTGTGGCCTAGCGAATAATCCCAAATTCGGCCATACGCCAGATCGTATTCGTGGGCGATGCAAAACGCCACGCCCAGATAATCGCTGCGGCTATTCACCCAGGCGATGATTTTTGCCACCTGCTCTGCCTGCCAGCGTCGGCCAGTCAAACCGTGCATGGCTTTGGCACCGGTTTCGCCCAACCAAAACGGCAATTTATTGCTTCTGCCCAAACTGGCATAAGTCGCCAGCACACCGCGCTCGTCTTCATTAGCACCATTGCCGATGGGGGCGCCAAAGCGTGGCGCTTGTTGCGGATAGGCGTGTACATCCCAGGCGTCCTGGTACTTATCCAAACCCAGTTGCAGCACTTGCTTGAACCAGTCGGTTTCGCCGGGCCTGACCAAACTGCCGCCGATATAATGCGCGTCCTGGCGTTGTTGGTGCGCCAGTTGATATTCCCATTGGGCGCGCTCCAGCCAATGCGCCGGTTCGCGCAGTTTTTGCCATTGGGCTTCGTGACGAATATCTATCTCGTTTGTTGCTTTGGAAAAACGGGTGTAATTTGCCGCTGCCTCAAAAAATGTCTGACCGTCTTTGGGATTGTCATTCAGCCAGTTACTGTCGCCGGAAGAATCGGCAAACAGTTGCAAGCCGCGTTGTTTGGCCTGTTCCCACAGCGGTTGATACTGCGCATCAAACCCCGGATAGCTGCCGAGACTTCTAAAAATCCCCATGCGTTCCAGCCAGTTAAAATAGCCGCCGACCTGATTAAAACTTTTGTCGCCGTCGGCCAAAGCGTAATAATCGTTATTCCAGAGTTTTTTCTTATCCAGCCGTTGCTTTTGCGCTGCATCCCCCGCTACAACAGTAAAACCGTCTGCGGGATATTGCATGATCAAGCGACCATCCGGCGTGTACAAAGTCGGGTATACCGCATAGTAACCTGGCTGGCTGAGCTTGCCAAAATCCGCTTCGACCTGCGCCGGGAATTTATCATTAATTTCCCGCTCGGCAATCTGCTTGCCGCTGTAATCGACCAAGCGCAAACGCAGTTTGGCGGGAAAACGCGGCAATGGCGTTGATAATGCGGTTTCTTCTAAAATCGGCTGCCAGCGCAGATCAAGCCTTACTTTGACTGCATCGCCAACATGCGGCAGATTGGCTGGCGCAGCGACAAACATTAGTGGTCGCAACTTGGCAGCCACTCGGTTCAAAGCCAGATCGGCATTAGGATCGCTTAATTGGCTGTTGATGCCCGCACTGGGCGTACCGGCCAAATCAGTGAATACCCCGGAAAAGTAAAACCGCTGGCCTTGATCGTGCTGCATCACCAATTTAAGCAGCAGACTATGCCAGCCCGGCGTCAAGTTCAGCGCGGCTCGTTGCGGCGACGCTGTGCGCTCGGCTTTTGCAGTTGCCAGCAAACCTTCAGTGGTCAAGCCATGCAACAGTGCTTTAGTTGATTCGCCGACCGATTTTGAAAACGCGGCTGGCGGCTGTGGATCATCGCTGAATGAAAATGCCTGCCCGTCTAGCCAGCCAGCGGCTTTGATACCAGATTGCTGCAAGTGCAGCAAGGCTAGTCTGGCCTGATCAGTATGTAAATAAAGCTGGGCATAGCCGCTGCCGCGCGACCAGCCGTAAGCATGACCGGTACTGGCTTCTATGTCGGCTGTACCATCTGGCTGCGTGCGCGATTCACGCCAGGCGCGCATCCTGCCGCCCATCATCTCCAGGCTGAGATAGGATTGATCTGGATTGGGTCGCAATACGCTATCGTTGTCGAGGCCAAACACCGAAACACCGGCCAAACCATCTTGCAAACCGCCCACCAACCAGGCGTCGGGCACGCCATTTTTCAGAGCTTTCGGCACATTTGCGACAATCGCAACCGGCGTTGGCATCGTGCCGAATTTGCTGGCTTCCGCCAAAAATTTAATTACATCCGCTTCACTGCTTGGCCGGGCAAGGCTACCCAGAACACTGTAATGATCGTCGGTAATCAGCGCAACCGGCAACGTTGCTAGATTTAATTGCTGCGCCATAACCTCTGCCTCCGGCCCGATCAGATAGGTCACTGGTAGCCTTGCGTAGTGTCGCTTGGCGGCATCCGTTGCCAAGCCGCTAAACAGTATTTCCGCACCATCGCCCTTGCCATCGAGTACATACAAGCGTCGTTCGCCGCTGGCCTTGGCATTAGTCTGGGCCAAAAACCGGTTGCGAGACTGGGCTTGTTCGCCGCTCATCCAATCGCCCAAAGGTTTGTCCAGTTTTAATAAAAAGGCATCGAATACTTTGGCGCCGTCGGCTTTGCCGGTGTTTTCGATAGTCAGCCATCGGTCACCCGGTAACAACGTAACGGTGCTGGCCGCCGCCAACCACTGATAATCCCAAGGTGTGCTGTTGGTTAACGCAAACTCCGCCCGGCTAGCCAACTCTTCGGGTTTGGCGCCAGCTTTGACCACAAAGTTTTGCCTGACTTGCGAGACTTCGCCACCGCTTTTGTAGCGGGCCTGCAGCCGGTATTGACCCGGTTGCAGCGATGCCGGTAACTCGAATCGGAAATTGGCTCCCCAGTCGCCAAAGCCCTGATGAAATATTTGTACTTCGTCGTCCGCAGTTAACAGCGATTGCGCGCCGGAACCAACTACCGCCGTGCCGGGCAAGACTTGCATAAAAGCCGGTTTTTCGGCGGCCGCCAAGGCCGGGGTTTTACCCAACTCCAACAACAAGGCCGGCTGTTCGGCGCTAGCCTCTATCGGTAATGCCGCCCAGGGCGAAGCCAATAAAAACGCATCAAACACTTTGGCATCGTGGCCGTTACCGCTATTTCGTATTTCTATCAGTCTGTCGTCGGCCTGCAGCTTTACCAACTCGGCGCCAGCCAACCAGGCGTATTCCCAGCCTTTTGGTGTTATCAAAAAGCGTTGGCGTAAGGCTAAATGCTCGGCATCAGGCCCGGCCCAAATTTCAAAAGTCTGCACACAAACATTGGGATCGCCGCCCTGCCGCCAGCGCGCCCAAAAACGGTAGGCAGCAGCGGGTTGGTCTGCATTTAATTTAAACCGAAAATCGACCTTCCAGGCAGCAAAGCCCGCATGCAAGACACTAACCGCGTCGGCTTCGGATTGTAACGAGCTTGCGCCTTCGTGCTTGGATACTTGCCCAGGCAAAATACTGACACCCGGCAATGACATCTCTGACAAGGTGCTGCCCAATTCCAATAGCAGTGCCGGGCTGGACTTGCTCGGCGTAACAGGTAATGCCATCGAGGGATCAGCACTGACAAATTCCAGACCTGCCAGCGCAAATAAGGCAATCACCGCACTGAGACGAACTATAATGGATCTATTCATATTTGATGCTGCATGGAACTGGATTATTAATGGACTGGCCCTGTTATTTTGCCCAGAAAACCGAACTGGGCTTGCAACCAATTCTCTAATCGTGACCATATCGGCTGGAAGCTTTTACCACAACATAAGTTTAACCAGCTAAGCTTGATGTCGGCGTTGTACAGGCGTCCTAATTCAGTGGCAGACACCCAGAGTTGTCATTTAATGCCTACAGCCATAATTTACTACCTAGTTAAGCCGTTAATTTTATAACCAATCCAAGCGCTTGAATGAGCTTTCTAAATTTTTAAAAGTCCAATTGGCATTTAAAAATGATGAATGTTTTGATCAATCAAGTTTTATCTATATCATTGAACACTTTATTGCTACCTGCACACGGATGAATATCAAAAGCTTTTTGTCACTTAAGTCATTGATAATTATTGGATTTATCATTGCAGTTATTCCCTTGTTTTTAGCCGTGATGTACGCCGCCTTTGGCATGCGCGAAACTTCGGCTTTAGGCCGCACTGTAAACTCTCATGTATTCGAGCAAACCAAAACCATTCGTTCGGTTTTACAAAAAACCTCTGATATAGAGCGCAAAGCCAAACTGTTCGTATTATTGTCAGACCCCAGTCTGCGCCAACCCTATGAACGACAATCTTACGAAACCGTGCGCGCTTCGTTCAAGCAAGCCTTGGGCGATTTACTGAAATTACACGTCGATAACAAAATTGCACTGTTGGTAAACGAGCTATCGGAAAAAGAAAATCTTATTTATCAACAAATTATTGGCTCCGAAAGCGAAAATAATCTGGCGTTACCAATAGACGAAGCCTTCCAGGGCCTGCGCGACTCTGCCGCCACCCTATCGCACGAATTTGAGAACCATGTCGATCATGAGTTCAATGAGTTACACCAACTGTCAGAATCGCTGGAACAAGGCCTGTTAGCCAAGGGCGCGGCTTTGCTGCTGATCTCGTTCAGCGTTATCGCCATATTGTTATTGATACTCTCCCGCTCCATGCGCCAACTGGACCTGTCGATTCGGCGCTTGGGATCTGGCGATCTTGCCGAACCTATCGTCGTCAACGGCCCGTCCGATTTGAGCTATCTGGGTAACAGGCTGGAATGGCTGCGTACCCACTTGCTGGAATTGGAAGTATCCAAGCAGCAGTTCATGCACAATGTCGCCCGCGAAATAGAACTGCCGCTACAAAGTCTGCGCGAAAATGCAGAATTGATGGCAAACGAAGCCGATTACGACCCCAATAGCCGCCGCCTGCAAGCCGCCCAGCAGCTATGCACAGAGCTTGAGAAACTGAAAACCGTGTCTGCAGAATTGGTGCGCTATAGCCAAATCAATTCGCTACCCGACGTCAAACGCAAGGAAATGGTCGATATGAAGGCTTTGCTGGAATCGGTGGTGGCTGATTTTCAAGAGGCTTTAAATACCAAATCCATTGCCTTGCGCATGTTGGTCAGACCTGTCGAAATTTCCGGCATCGCCGAGCAACTCCAGACAATTATTGAGCAGTTGCTGAGTAATGCGGTGAAATATTCGCCTGCTGAAGGTGAAATCCGCATCATGCTGCGCGACGCCGGTGCGGCAATGGAACTTGAAGTCGAAGATGAAGGTCCCGGTATAAGCGACGACGAGCGCGAGCATGTGTTTGAACCATTTTATCGAGGCAAGCATAGCGAAATCGGCGACAATGACGGCCCAGGTTTGGGGCTGGCGATTGTTAAGGAATATGTCGCCAATCACCAAGGCACTATCGAAGTGATCGATGCCAGACAAGATCAACATGGAGCCCGTCTGCGGGTTCAAATTCCGTTAAATGGGGAGAGTTAATAGACATGCCGTTATTATTTACACGCTTGCTGCCGCTAAGCGCAGCCTTGCTGTTGATCAGCGGCTGCGCCGAAGTCGACCCCGGCGTGAAAGAGAGATTTCCGTCCATGCACAACAGTGCCCCAGTGGTGCGCTCAGACGTTGACGATCTGCTGGATTTCGGCGCCAATCTTGCCAATATTAGCGTGGCCGCCCGCGCCGAAATTTGCCGCCCCATGGTCAAGCGGCAAAAAGAATCGCCAGAAACCGGCATTTTGCTGCAATTGATGGTGGGCCGACTGCTCTCGGATACCTGCGGCGACATTCCGAAACTGCTGGAAGATCTGGCCGACATCTCGACCAGCAACATGTCGGACGACCGCCTGCCGAAACTGATCGCCATTCACACCGAAGCTTTAAAGCGCATCGGTAGCACACATAAAAAACTGTCCACACTGGAACGTAAACAAAAAACCGTGCAAAACGTGTTAGAGTCCAAAGAAAACGTCGGCTCCAAGAAAGATGAATCGCGCCTGCTTAGAGAAAAACTGGATGCAATAAGGACTATGGAAAAACAACTGGACGAGACTAGCGAGGGAAAATAACCCGGATGTTTCGTTTCCGACTGGCGATAGTCATCGTAATTTCCTTCGGCTTTGTGTTGAGCTTGGGTATCGCGCTGTATTGGGGTTCTAATCAGGTGGCTCGTTATTTTCAACATAGCCAGACCGCTTACGAAACCTTCGACGATTACGAACAAGTCTCGCAAGAAGCCTACCGCCATTTTAAACAGCGCATGGACAGGCTGATTACCGCCAATCCCAACTCGGAAACCGGTGTAGAGTCTTCCAAACAGCGACTGTTCGCCGCCATGCAGGCGCTGCGCGATACGGCGGTTAAATCGCCAGTCAAAGACAGTGCCAGCGAAAGCTGGATCAACAAGCCTGCCGAACTGGAAAAGGTGGCGCATCTAACTGCCTTTCTGGAAGCCAGTGAATACCGGTTTGACGAGGTAGAACGCTTGCGCTTGCAAGGCAAGTTGAACATTGCAGTGCAAGCTTTGTCGAAGTTTACCGAGGAAGAAATCGACGGTAAATTCCAACCCTTGATCGACGCCGCCATTAACGCCGAGCGGGAAAAAGCCCAAAAAGCCAAGCGGGAGCTAGAGGCATTAGTCTATCAGTCGCGCTGGACGGCTATCCTGGCATCCCTGATCGCCGCATTATTCAGTGTCATTTCGGGCGCGGTGTTGCTACGCGGTTTTAAGAAACCCATCGAAGCCTTAATGAAGGGTACCGACGAAATTGCCTCCGGCAATCTGGATTACCGGATTGATCTAACTTCCCGCGACGAATTTGCCTATCTGGCCAGCCACTTCAATCAAATGGCCGAAGAACTGGAAGTGCAACAAAACAAGCTGCGCGAAGGCCGTTCCGCATTGGAAAATAGAGTGGCTGAGCGGACGCTGGAATTAAACTTGTTAAACCAGGAACTAAAGCGGATGGATAATGCCCGGCGTGAGTTTCTGGCCGACATCAGCCATGAGTTGCGTACCCCCATCACGGTGATTCGCGGCGAGGCGGAAGTCACCTTGCGCGGCCAGGATCGCGACGCTGAAGAATATAAAGACGCTTTACAGCGCATCGTGGAACTATCGATGCAATTAGGCAAATACGTTAACGATTTATTATTCCTGGCCCGTGCCGACACTGCCAATCTGCAATTTGTTTGGGATAAAGTCGATCTGGCTGATCTGGTAAGCAGCAGCGTTGAGGATTTTCATGTGATGGCCGAGGAATACGCCATTTCCGTCAGTCTGGACGCGCCCGCCGGCCCGCTTTGGGTGCGCGGCGACAAACAACGCCTGCGGCAAGTATTGTTTATCCTGGGCGAAAATGCCTGCCGTTATTCCAAACCCAGCGGGCATATCAGCGTTGCGTTATGGCGTGACGGTAAACAAGCCTGCTTTAGCTTGACCGATCAGGGCATAGGCATACCGACGCAGGATTTGGAGCGGATTTTTGAACGCCACTTTCGTAGTAGTAACGCGCAGCACTCGCGAGACGACGGTTCGGGTTTGGGCTTGCCGATGGCTAAATCGATACTGACTGCGCATGGCGGTCAAATCGCGGTGAGCAGCATCGAAAATTCAGGCTCCACATTTACGGTCACGCTGCCAGTGCTGACGGTAGCATAAGATAGATAATTGATATAAATGAGAAATTCATGACATCCAACACTTTAACGGGAATAGGCTATATGCGTGTGCTGATGGTAGAAGACGATGAGCGTATCATTGACTTTGTACAACGTGGCTTAAAGGCCGAAGGTTACGCCGTGGAAGTGGCCCGTAGCGGGCAAGAAGCGATAGCCTTGGGCACAGAAGGCACCTTTCAGGTGATTATTCTGGACCTGGGCTTGCCGGATATGAATGGCCGGCAAATCTGCGAGCATTTACGCAGTAACGGCATCGATACCCCGGTATTGATGTTGACTGCTCGCGACACCGTGCAGGACAAAGTCTCCGGCCTGCGCTCCGGTGCCGACGATTACATGACCAAACCGTTTGCGTTTGAAGAATTGCTGGCGCGTATTGAGGTATTGCTCCGCCGACGCGGTGGCGAGGTCAAAACCGATGATAAAGAGCTGCGCATTGAAGACTTGATATTAAACGGCGAAACCCATGAAGTGCGACGCGGCGACACGCTGATAGAACTGACGCCCAAGGAATTTGCCTTGCTTGAATGCTTTATGCGGATGCCGGGCAAGGTGCTGAGCCGCACCCGGATTCTGGAACAAGTCTGGGGTTACAGTGCCGACCCGCTGACCAATGTGGTAGATGTCTATATCCGCCAGTTACGGCGTAAAATCGATGATGATTTTGAACTAAAGCTACTAAAAACCGTGCGAGGTTTTGGTTATAAAATGGACGCATCTTGATATAGAAACCTTACATGTTTTTGGGGTCCGCAAGCCTGCGTTTCCAGGCTTGACAGCCCGTTTACCAAACAGCCCCAGCATTGCGCCAACCCAGCCACAACGCGCCTGATATGCAACTCACCCTGCTCGATCCAGATCAACCCCAGCAAGCCTTTCCGCCGCTGCATAAAGCCTTGAAGCAACCCAACGGCTTACTGGCCTTTGGCGGTTGTCTGACGCCACAACGCATCGTCAATGCTTATCGGGCCGGGGTTTTTCCCTGGTTTAATCCTGGCGAACCTATCCTGTGGTGGTCGCCCGACCCGCGCTTGGTACTCTTTCCAGAGCACCTTATTATTGCCCGCAGCCTGGCCAAAACCCTGCGTAAACAGCCTTTTGAAATTCGCTACGACACCGCCTTTCAGCAAGTGATGTCAGCCTGTGCCGCACCGCGTAGCGAAGATAGCGGCACCTGGATTACCGACGATATGTTGCAAGCCTATCAGCACCTCCACCAACTAGGCATAGCCCATAGTTTTGAAGCCTGGCAGGACGACGAACTGGTCGGCGGCTTGTACGGTATTGCTATCGGTCAGGTATTTTTTGGCGAATCCATGTTCCATCGCCAAACCGATGCCTCCAAAGTGGTATTTGTGCATTTGGTAAAACAGCTAAGCGCCTGGACTTATCGCTTGATCGACTGCCAGGTCAGCAGTGACCATTTACTGAGTTTGGGTGCCGAGGAAATTCCGCGCAGCCGATTTGCCGATTTATTAAATCAATATTGCGAACAGCCACCACACCCGCAGGCCTGGCAACGATGAGTTCGCTACCGCTGTGGTTAAGCCCGGCACACGCTTGCAGCTATCTTGACGACCGCCAATCGCGCTCCGGTTACGTCCATCCATCGGTAGACATTGATACCCCGCTGTATTCACAATTGATAACCCTGGGCTTTCGGCGTAGCGGCGATCATGCCTACAAACCCTATTGCGAAGGCTGCCAGGCCTGTGTGCCTACTCGCTTGCCGGTCGCCGCATTTGAGCCAGATCGTCGGCAAAAACGCTGTCTGAAACGCAACGCCCAAACCCGGGTGCTTATTAAAGACGCAGATTTCGACCCACGGCACTTCAATCTCTATCAAAGTTATCTAAGTGCCCGCCACGACAAGCCTGGCGAAGAACCGACCACAGCGGAGGATTACATTAAATTTTTAGGTAGCAGTTGGTGCGAGACACAGTTTGTGGAGTTTCTGATCGACGGCCAATTGGCCGCCGTGGCAGTGGTTGACGTGGTGGCTGACGGTTTATCGGCGGTGTACACGTTTTTCGATCCTGATTTCTCAGATTATAGCCCCGGCATGTATGCCGTGCTTTGGCAGATAGAAGCCGCTGAAAAAATGGGGCTTAAATACCTTTATTTGGGCTATTGGATAAAAGACTGTCGTAAAATGCGCTATAAAATCGATTACCAACCACTGTTAGGGCTGATAGACGGACAGTGGCAAGCAGTTTCAAATCAAACATTTAACGAGGATTAAGCAGTGCCAAAAGCTAACGAACTGAAACAGGGAACCGCTATCGAAATCAACGGCGAACCGTATGTAGTCAAACACATCGACGTGCGCAACCCTACTTCGCGCGGTGCCACCACGCTGTATAAAGTCCGTTTCACCCACATGAAAACCCGGCAGAAACTCGACGAAACCTATAAAAGCGACGAAATGCTGAAAGCCGCCGACTGCTCGCGCTGCAACGTGCAATTTTCCTATCAGGACGGCGATACTTACTATTTTATGAACAGCGAAACCTACGAGCAATACAGCTTGTCGGCAGAGGATCTGGAAGGCCAGACTGAATATTTGTCTGACGGTCTGGACGGCATTATTTTGCTATTGATGGACGACGCAGCCTTGGGCATTCAGTTACCAACCACCATCACGTTGCAAATCGTCGAAACGCCGCCGGCCATGAAAGGCGCCAGCGCCACCAACCGTACCAAACCCGCCAAACTGACTACCGGCCTGGAAATTCAGGTGCCGGAATATATCGAAAGCGGCGAAATGGTCAAAATCAATACCGAGACTGGCAAATATTCTTCCAGGGCTTGATTGGATGAGATAGCCGCAGGTTAAGCTACAGATTGGTCTGATCACTCGCAACACTATAAATGCGCGCAACGCTGCCCACTATGCGTTAGCGCATTTTATTGCCTTACCCGCAAATCGTCGCCAAACTTCGCGATACAACAACACGCCCCTGAAGGGAAAATATCACTAGCACTTTATCACTACAATTCATCAATTTGTAATAATAGAGCGCTAATTTGAATCACGCAGATCGGATTGTTAAAAGCCGTTGCGCATGATTCTGGTTGTTAATTTCCGAAATGGGTATATGATTAATCCATAATGCTTTGTTGAAGCCATGACTTTTTTAGGTCACGGCTTGCTTTTTCGCGCTGATCAAGGCGAATTATCATGAGCGTTAATGATCGATGAGCGATCAGCTACGACAAAACGCAAATACTGACAACGGATTGTCAGCTATGCGTCTGGCAACTTGCGGGTGTGAAGAATCAACAACCTGCAAGGTGCTTGATATGGAAGGGGAAAGAAACAACGACAAGCAATATGATTGTCGGCAACACAGACCATCTCAAACAACAGGCACGTAAGTGCTCTGAACAAAGCGAAAAGCAACGAAATATGGAATAACCTAGTCGCATTTAACAGACTTGGGGTTCTATGGAATTGTTTTACAAAAACGCGTTGCGCAAGTGAGTTGGTAACGACTGCAGTAAATCGTGCGGTTTGTCCAAAGTCCTGCGGTCTTTGTTGCATAGAGTAAAAAGTCTGATGATTTTTCTCCTTAA
>CAIOHN010000026.1 GCA_903858105.1 uncultured Pseudomonadota bacterium
TCAAGCGTTGATGCACCTCGGGCGACGTGCCTCCTGGGTCATCGCGAAAACAAAAATGGAGCCGTCATGGCTCCATTTTTAATTCGGGTGGGGTGGCTGATGGGACTCGAACCCACGACAGCCGGAATCACAATCCGGGACTCTACCAACTGAGCTACGCTCACCATAATGATGATATTCTGCGATGGCACGCTTGGCAGGACTCGAACCTGCGACCCTCGGCTTAGAAGGCCGATGCTCTATCCAGCTGAGCTACAAGCGCAAATCTTGGTCGGGGTAGAGAGATTCGAACTCCCGACATTCTGCTCCCAAAGCAGACGCGCTACCAGACTGCGCTATACCCCGAATTGACCTTCTTATAATCCCGAAGAACTTAAGCACTCCAGAAAGATTGCTATGATAGTGACTTTTACTTTAAGCGTCAACCAATTTTTTTATTTTTAGATTGCAGCTGTCCGGCTACGCATATCTGAAACAGAATAAAACCGATATAGGTTAATAACTTAGTGGCCATTATCGTTTCAAGACGTTACGCACTCCAGCCCATCCACTTTCTGAAACCCGCGCGGCAACGCCGTGCCCCGATTGGCGCGATTACCCGTGTATTGCGCAATATCTATCGCTTTTAAAGTGACATGGCGCTTACCGGAGAGGATTTTTAATTCGCTATTCGCACTTAGCGCAGTCACGGCGATGACCGCATCCTTGCCGGAGACTATATCGCCGCCAGGAATCTGGATCAGCTTATTACCTTTACCTTTGGCTAGTTCCGGCAAATCTTGCGCCGGAAAGATCAACAATCTGCCCTGCAAAGTCGCCACCGCCAGCAAATCGTCAGCATGCGGAATTGGCGCGGGCGTCATGACTTTGGCAGCGGTCGGCAGGCTTAATAACGCTTTACCCGCCTTGTTTTTGCTAAATAATTCTTTCACCTGCACTCTAAAGCCATACCCGGCATTGCTAAACATCAGCAACCAATCATCAGGCAGCCCGGTAAAAACATCGGTAAACAAACTGCCCGCCGGCGGATTGAGTCGCCCGGTTAGTGGCTCACCCTGGCTACGCGCCGATGGCAGGTCGTGAGTGGTGATGGTGTAAACCCGGCCGGTAGAGTCCAGCACATAAGCCGGCTGCGTGGTGCGTCCCTTCGCGGCCGACAAGCAGGCGTCGCCAGCCCGATAACTCAGGGTTTCCACTTCAATATCATAGCCCTTGGCCGCGCGTATCCAGCCTTTTTGCGACAGAATAATGGTCACCGGCTCGTTGGCGATTAATTCGGTGGTGTCCAGCGCTTGCGCGGCGTCACGCGCGACGATGGGTGATCGCCTATCGTCACCGTATTTTTCGGCATCGCGCTCGATTTCTTTTCTGATCAAACGATTCAGCAAGCGTTCGGAACCCAGGGTTTTTTCCAGTGCCAGTCGCTCTTGCTCCAACTCGTCCTGTTCGCCGCGGATTTTCATTTCCTCCAGTTTGGCCAAGTGTCGCAGTTTTAATTCCAGAATCGCTTCGGCTTGCAAATCACTCAGCTCAAAGCGCGCCATCAACACCGGCTTGGGATGATCCTCACGGCGAATAATGGCGATTACTTCGTCGATATTCAGATAGGCAATCAGCAAACCGTCCAAAATATGCAAGCGCGCCAGCACCTTGTCCAGCCGGTATTGCAAACGGCGGCGCACGGTTTCGGTTCTAAAGCTGATCCACTCGGTCAAAATCTGTCTTAGATTTTTGACCTGCGGCTTGCCGTTCAAACCGATCATATTCATATTGACCCGGTAATTTTTCTCCAGGTCAGTGGTCGCAAACAGATGCGACATCACTGCATCGACATCGATACGTTTGGTTTTGGGGATGATCAGCAAGCGGGTTGGGTTTTCGTGATCGGATTCGTCGCGCAAATCCTCAATCATCGGCAATTTTTTCGCCAGCATTTGCGCGGCTATCTGTTCCAGCAATTTGGCGCCAGACACCTGATGCGGCAGTGCGGTGATGACGATAGTGCCATCTTCCAGCTCGTATTTGGCGCGCATTTTCACCGAGCCGTTGCCGGTGGTATACAGCTTTTGAATGTCGGCAGCCGAGGTGATAATTTCCGCGTCGGTTGGATAATCAGGGCCTTTGACATGCGCCAGCAAACCTTCCAGCGGCGTTTCCGGCTCGTCCAGCAACTGCAAGCAGGCGCTAGCCACTTCGCGCAAATTATGCGGTGGAATGTCTGTCGCCATACCCACGGCGATACCCATCGTGCCATTCAACAATACATTGGGCAAACGCGCCGGCAGCAGCGTAGGCTCTTTTAAGGTGCCATCAAAGTTATCCGTCCAATCGACGGTGCCCTGCCCCAACTCGCTGAGCAGGGTTTGGGCGTAAGCCGTCAGCCGTGATTCGGTGTAACGCATGGCCGCAAACGATTTAGGATCGTCCGGCGAACCCCAGTTACCCTGACCATCAATTAAAGGATAACGATAGGAAAAATCCTGCGCCATCAACACCATGGCCTCGTAGCAAGCCGAGTCGCCGTGCGGATGGTATTTACCCAATACATCACCGACGGTACGCGCGGATTTTTTGTATTTGGCCAGTGCGGTCAAGCCCAACTCCGACATGGCATAGACTATGCGTCGCTGCACGGGCTTTAAGCCGTCGCCAATATGCGGCAAGGCCCTATCCAAAATCACGTACATGGAATAATCAAGATACGCTTTTTCGGTGAATTCTTTTAAAGGGATCTGTTCGAAGTTTTCCTGTACACCCATCTTTTACACGTAATCCTGTCTGGTAAGTCGCCGGCTAGCGACGCGAATAAGGGTCGCTAAAATACCACAGTCGCGGCCGCTTGGCGTATTGGAAAAACGGGATTATTGCTGAAAAAGCGCTTTAAATATCGACGACCGATCAGATTTAACCTGGCTCTGTTACTATGCTGTTCATCGCGAATTCAACCCAAGGCCTATGTGTCGGAAATTTACTCACGCAAGGTCACTTGCCAAAACTGCAAGTTGGCTGATTTATGCCTGCCTTTTGGGTTGCAACAAACCGAAGTCGCAGAACTTTCCACTATAGTTAAAGAGCGCCGCCCCTTACAACTCGACGATTTACTATATTGGCAAGGCGATAACTGCCAAAGCCTGTACGCGATCAAATCCGGTTCGTTTCGTAGTTTTATCACTAACGCAGACGGCGAAGAACAAACCATCGGTTTTTATTTGCCCGGTGAGGTGATGGGCCTGGATTCGTTGCAACACGGTCGCTTTACCTGTTCGGCTATGGCCCTGGAAACAGCCACCGTTTGCGAAGTGCCTTTAAGCAATCTCAACCCGCTATGCGCCAAAATTCCGCGCCTGCAAAACCAGTTTATGCGGATTATGGGTAAGGAAATTGCGTCCGATCACGACAAGATACTCTTGCTGGGGCATCGCTCGGCCAAAGAAAGGCTGGCGACATTTTTGCTGATGTTGTCGCAACGCTACGCTGCACTGGGGTTTTCCAGCACCGTGTTCAATTTGACGATGAGTCGCTTGCATATCGCCAATTTTCTGGGGCTGACGATAGAAACAGTGAGTCGGCAATTAAGTTACCTAAGCCAATTAGGCGTGATTACCGTTAAACAACGCGGGATTCAGATCAATAATCTGGATTTGCTGAAAACTATCGTGAATGCCTGTCCGGCCCATTGCACGGCCGATGTATGGGCGGCTAGCTGATATTACCGCACCATAACAACGCGGCAATATCGTGCCTGCCTAAGTCGCTTACTTTACTTCTTTAGCTGCATCGGCTTTAGGTTTGCTTGGGCCAACGCCTTGTTCGCCGCACGCAGCAAATGTAGTAACGGCAATAACTAACAACAATATTTTGCTGATCAATTTCATAATTTTTCCTGTGATGACGTTGTATTTTTATTCCACCTCAAACGCACTTTGGAGGCGAATTTTTCAAGCCTTGCGGCTTACTGACATCATGGCATCGATTGGCTGACTCCATTTGATATCGATCAAATGGATTGAAAACTGTAAAAAATTAATCCCTTTAAGTTTGGTCGCTCAGCGAGCCCGCCCCAGTTGTAAAAACGATAGGCTTTGTCTTTACAGCAGAAAATTTACCAGATGCCCGCCAGCCACCGGCATAGCGCTTTTGTGACACACATCTCATTTTCGGCACGGTTGTTGCTAGGCAATATTTTAACTTTATCTTTTTATATCAATTAGTTACGATTAGTCTACTATTGTTATTCATCGCTAGCCTTAGGCATTCAATACCTGCCGCCATACCAAGCAAAATCTTGGCTAAGCGATTAAAAAAATTAAAAAAAATAACAATCAAGAGGTAGGAATCATGATCAAACCCGGAAGCCCGCGGCGTGGAGCCAAATCCAAACAATTAAATCGCTTGCTGTCGATCCCCTCGTCTCACACCTGCGAACTGGTGCGCTGGCTGTTGGATCGCGGCGGCGTCCCCTACCGCGAAGCATGTAGCGCGCCGGTTTTACATTTACTCACCTTCAAACTGGCCGGCGCCCAAAGCAACGCCATGCCGGCGTTTATCAGCAGCGAAGCGACTATCTCCTGCTTGCGCGAGATACTGAGCTACATCGAAGCCCGCCTACCTGCTGAGCGACGCCTGTATCAGGGCGACGCAGAACATCAGGCACAAACGGAATACTTGCTGGCGCTATTAATCGACAAGCTCAGCGTGGCTACCCGCAACTATCGCTATGCGATGTTACTGCCGCATCAAGAGATTGTGGTAGAACAATGGCGACGACGCATTCCGGCCTGGCAAACGCTGATTGTCGAAAAAGCCTATCCCACCATCAGTAAAATGATGCAAAAAAACCTGCCGGCCGACCCCGGTCAGGTGGAACCCTGCAAGCACGAGATAGCAAGCATATTTGCCGAGCTTGACGCAGTATTGGCCGACGGCAGAGCCTATTTGCTGGGCAAGCAACCCAGTCTGGTCGATTATTGTCTGGCGGCCCTGGCTTCACCCGTGATACTGCCGGAACAATGCGGCGACGATCATCCGCCGCTCAGCAGTCTGCCGCAAGACTATCAAGACTTCTCCAGACAACTGCGCGACACCCGAACCGGCGCATTAGTCTTAAAAATGTATCGCGAACATAGGCCAAGCCCACAAGCCGCGTTAGATCATCACCCCACATCCACCACCCCGCAAAACATAGTCAGTTACTACCTGGCGCGCTGCGTAGCTGTGCTGACGGGGGCGCAAGTGCGGCGGGTTTTGTTTGGGTTATTGCGTAAACATAAACCGGTGCTGGTACTGGGCAAGCTCGTCATCATTAGCCGTGACAGCGATGTGCGCGAAACCTTGGCCCGCGATACCGAGTTTACGATCGCCGAGATCAATGGCCCGAATATGCAACGCCTGAACGGCCCGTTTTTCTTAGGCATGGATCGTTCTGAAGCATATAGCCAGGAACAAGGCGCGTTGCGGCGGGTGATTAAACCCGGCGAAGATCAATTAATCCGCAGTATCGTCAAAACGCATTGCGATGACATGATTAACGCCGCGTTGCCGGTCGGTCGCATCGATATGGTGTCGCAATTTAGCAGACCGGTAGCGCGGCGCTTTATTCGCGATTATCTGGGCGTACCTGGACCGGATGAGGTGACGATGATGCGCTGGATGCGTTCCTTGTTCCACGATCTGTTTTTAAATCTCAACAACAATCGCGGCATCCAGATCAGCGCCGAACAATCGTTCCGCGAACTGGGGCCGTATTTATTGGATTTAATCGCCGAGCGCCGACAACGCCTCCAGCAAGGCGAACAGTTTGAGGATTTTCTGTCCCGATTGATCAAAATGGGTCTGGACGGCCAGCATAATCTGGACGACGATGGCATCCGCCGTAATATCTCCGGTCTTATCGTCGGCGCGCTGGACACTACGTCAATGGCCAGCACTTTGATCGTCGAATTGCTACTGGACAAACCTGAGGTATTGCAGCAGGCCAAACAATTTGTGGACGATGAACAGCAACTACTACACGTGTGCTTCGATGTGTTCCGCTTTAACACCATGGCAGCGGCGATGCGCCGACACTGTAAAAACGGCGCTGAAATTGCTGGCGTAAAGATTCCTGCGGGCGGCAACGTCTTAGCCTTTACTTCCTCGGCCATGTTCGACGAAAGCGCCTGGCCCGAACCTTTTAGTGTCCGCACCGACCGACCACTAGACCGCTATATGCATTTTGGCGACGGTATGCACCGCTGCTTTGGTGAATATATCAATCGAATCCAAATCCCCATGATAGTCGGCAGTTTAGTGCGCTTGAACAACCTGAAAAAAGCCAGCGGCATCCTGTACGACGGCCCGTTTCCCGATCAATTTGTGCTGCGTTTTGATCGGTAATTGCTCTACCAACACAATAATAATTTCAAGAGGACGCGTGTATGCAACAAAATCCCATGACCGTTATCACGGAAATATTGCCCGACCAGCGGCAAAAGCTGGAAGCTTATCTGGCTCCCGTCGGCACGGATATTAAAAACAGCCCTGTCATTAAATTTTCAAATTACCAACACCTGCACTATTGCACTTTTTTTATCATCCCCGGCGATCATCCGTCCGCAGAACACCCCGGCACACCCGCGTTACTGGCGTTTGAAGCCAATATAGACGGCGAGGTTAAGCAATTTATAAACGACTTGATTGCCGGTAATCCCGACTTCGTCAATACCGTTTATAGCTGCTGCAAGGATTATCCGGGCAATAACGCCAGTCAACTGGCTGACTATTTGGTAAAAAATGATCACGGTGCCAATGCCTTTTACGTGGCCCACCCCGGCCAAAGCCGCAATGCGATTTATGAGCAAGAGCAGATTCGCCAAAAAATTGAAGCATACATTGATGCCAACCGTGCAGAACTGGCCAGTAAGCAAGCGGAAGAGATTCACGCGGCTATTGTCGGACATTTAGGCAACATCAATAAACCCACCCCGCAACCATATTTGAACAGCGCCGGTCAGCGGATATTTAACGGTTTGTTAATCGCACTGGGCATAGGGTTGCTGGGCGGCTTTTTTGGCTGGTTTGGGCCGTTAGTGGAATTTCTGGCGGTGCTGGCGCTGCTTGTCGGCGTAGCGTTTGTCGTGCTGCTGCGTTGGAACGAAATGCGTGACAAACAAGACAACAAACCTTGGGTAGTTTCGGAACAAATGCAGGCCATTCAGCGCGTCGAAGACCGGCAACTGCAAAACCATCTGACCAGCGTGATCGACATAAAACCAGGTCGTTTTAGATTGATCACCCTAAAGGTGGTGTTGTTCGGCATCAATCTGGTCGCCAAACTGGTCGCCACCAAAGGCGATCTGAGCGGTATCGTCACCATCCATTTTGCCCGCTGGGTGATCCTGCCCGGCAACAAGCGCTTGCTGTTTATGAGCAACTACGACGGTAGCTGGGAAAACTATCTGGGCGAGTTTATCGATCACGCCAGTGTTGGCTTGACCGCCGTCTGGAGCAACACCCAACTCGGCACCGACCGCGGCTTTCCAGATACGCAATGGCTGGCCTTGCGCGGTGGCTCTCGCGACGAACAACGCTTTAAAAATTTCGCCAGAAATAGCCAGCTCGCCGAACTGGTTTGGTATAGCGCCTACATCGATTTGTCCGTGAAAAATGTCGCCAATAACCGGGCAATTCACGAAGGCTTGTTTTCCACGACTAATCTGGCTGCATGGCTGAAATGCTTATAAAAGGACTCCCACAATGACCACTATCGACAAACTAGAAGACGTTCAAGGTATCGTATTTAGCGGCTACAACAAGTACATGGCCAACTGCAGCTATTACCTGTTAAAAATCGACGCTGCTGCCAAAACCAAATCCTGGCTGAAAAACCTGGTCGAACAAAATCAGATCACGCACGGCGCGGATAAAGCGACCGCAGAAACCGAAAACCGGATTAGTCTGGCGATCAGTTATTCGGGTTTTGAAAAACTTCAACTCGATCAAGATAGCCTGTACAGCTTTGAGCTGTCGTTTAGAGAAGGCATGCACTCCGAACATCGCTCTGCGTTACTCGGCGACCGCGGCATTAACGATCCCAGTCAATGGCAATGGGGCAGCGGCGGCAATAGCGTGGATTTATTATTTATTCTGTTTTCCAAGAATGATGCCATCCACAGCGCCAGCTGCAAATACCACGAAAAAGCCTTTAAAGGCGCAGGTTTAAGCGTGGTGCAACGCCTGGATGCGGGCCAAAAAAAGCAAAATGATAACGGCTTTGCCGTGGAGCATTTTGGTTTCGCTGATGGTGTCTCCGATCCGCTGGTCGATGGTTTTCCAACCACCAGCGGAACCGGCGACATAGCCACCGGCGAGTTTTTGCTGGGTTATCCCAATCAATACGACGGCAAACTCACCAAAATGCCGCAACTGGGCGCCAGCGGCGATGCCCTTGGTAAAAACGGCACTTACCTGGTATTGCGGCAATTGAAACAAGACGTAGGTGCCTTCTGGGCCTTTATGGAAGAAGAAGCCGCCCGCCAGGGCATCACTGCCGACTATCTAGCCGCCAAATTTGTCGGTCGCTGGAAAAGCGGCGCGGTGGTTGAGCCCGATCAAGACACTGATCCGAATAAAGTCGATAACAGCTTCAACTTTACCAAAGATCCACACGGCCAAGGCTGCCCGCTGGGCTCGCATATCCGCCGCGCCAATCCACGCTCGGTTGGACTAGGCGCGACAGAAGCAGAATCGCTGAAAGTGGCTAACCGCCACCGCATCCTGCGCCGTGGTCGCAGCTACGGCAGCTTCCTGGCAAACCCGGCCCAGGACGACGGTAACGAGCGCGGCTTACTGTTCATCTGCCTGAACGCCAACATCGAGCGCCAGTTTGAATTTGTGCAACACACCTGGATCAACAGCGTGAAATTCGCCGGTTTGTATGATGAAGACGATCCATTGATTGGTAGTGCGGTGGAAGACAACCGTAACTTTACCATTCAGGATCTACCGATACGGCGGCGGGTTTGCGGGTTTCAGCAATTTGTTACCACCAAAGGCGGGAGTTATTTCTTTTTGCCTAGTTTGAGTGCTTTGGGGTTGTTGGGGGGATCTTAAGAAAATCTCTAATAATGCAAAGACGCCTTCTCCCTCAGGGAGAAGGTTGGGATGAGGGGATTAAAATCAGCAGATCACCAGAGCATACCCGGCTTCGTG
This sequence comes from uncultured Pseudomonadota bacterium, assembly GCA_903858105.1. Taxonomy (GTDB): domain Bacteria; phylum Pseudomonadota; class Gammaproteobacteria; order Methylococcales; family Methylomonadaceae; genus Methylomonas. Next base: position 9,190 of record CAIOHN010000026.1, read on the forward strand.
GTATTGGTTGAATCGCTATCGCGATGATTTGTTTGAATCGGGTTCTCGCACCCGAAGGCGAGATACTTTCGCTATGAAAACCAGCCGTGGTTTTCACCCTTCGGGCCAGCCTGTCGGCTGTTCAAATTCGCTCCAGGCGAATTCGTGCTCCGCCAAAAGAAAGTATCCAAAGAAAAGGCGGCGCGGATGCCGCTCAATCCCTGCGCGCTAAAGCTTTTGAACGGGGTTGTCGGAAGGGCCCTCCCTGGCCCTCCGACAACGTGCGGCATCCATGCCGCACCCCTGCGGGTGATGCGCATGCAAATCGGCTATCCTGCCGATTTGTCCGTTCAAAAGCTTCCTTGCTCGGCGCGGCATACGGGAGGAAAACCGGTTTCCGACGTAACGTCGGTTTAACGCTACAAAGGTCGACTTCAAAAACA
>CAIOHN010000027.1 GCA_903858105.1 uncultured Pseudomonadota bacterium
AGCCATCAATGGAATGACTTCGCTCAGCCATTTTTCTGCTGGCGCTTCAAAATCCACGTCGCAATCCACGCGATCAAATACGCGTTTGGCGCCCAGATCGGCCAGTTTATTATCCCAATCGATACCGGCTTGGCAGAATAAATCATAACTGGTGTCGCCTAGCGCCAGCACGGAATAATTGACATTTTCAAGCCGGGGCGCACTATCGCTGTTGGCAGCATCCCAGAGCATTTCAGCGTTGTCGGGCATGGCACCTTCGCCGTATGTGCTGGTAATGATCAACAAATACTGCATTTGCGCCAGTTGTGCGATTTCTACCTCGTCCATGCTTTTAACCACCGGCAGCAAGCCATGCTTTTTGGCGGCATTGGCGGCATCGGTGGCTAAGGACTCGGCATTACCCGTTTGTGTGCCATATAAAATGTGCAGGCTACGCGCATTGCTTTGATTGACACTGCCGGCGCTGTGCAGCATGTGGCTGTGCATGCCAGCAAAAAAACCGCCTAGCCAGGCGCGTTGAGTATCACTATAAGGAGCGTTTTGGGGGATAAAAGGTGCTTTCATTTCATTACCATCTATAGACAGTTGTCAGGCTGTCCAGTCACTGTATTTGGTTCGTGCCAACCGGCTTAGAGCGGGGAGCGCATCTTGCGCTCCCCAAACTGATTAAGCCGACTCGCTCTCCAGCATGTCTTTCACGATAGACAGACTTTCCAAGCTGGCCAGGTTTTTATCGATGGACGGCAGATCCGCCAAAGCCTGACGGTTAAGTCGATCCTGTTCGATAATCCAGGCCGTCGAGCCTATCGAATAGATGCTTTGCACGTCGCGCAGCATCAGCGTGGTTTTGTAGTCGTTAAGGCGTTTTTCCGCCATTAATGCCGCCAATTGTGTGTCATCGTATTGGCTATAAGCTTCGCGGATATTTTTAATCAGCGCGTCTTGTAGCTTGCGCGGACGTTCCATCACCAGTTTGTAAGCATGCTTGTCTATCAAGCCTGCGGATAACGGTTGACCAGCTTTATGCAACTGCTCGCGGGCGATTTGCTGGGCTTTATCGATCACTGAATAGCTGTTGATTAATTTCAAGGTCAAATCAGTATCGGTGTCGCCATAGCCAGGGATTGCACCAGCGAACAGCGGTGTGTTGTGTTTGTACGCCTGTTTGACTTGCTGAATTTGCTGTTGAGCAAATGCCACGGCCAGTTCTTCGATCATGGCCTTGCGATCCATTGATTTGCTCAAATACTCGGCAGTCTGGGTACGATTTAACCACAACGGCAAGGCAAAGCGGAAATGTTGGCGCTCGTTAGCCCAATTGGCCAGGATGGTTTGCGCTTTTTCCGAACCAGTGTGAGCGATGTGTTGTTCCAGCATGTACAAGATAAATTGTTCATGGCTGTTTGCTAGCTCATCAGCATCGGTCAGGCTATGTATTGATACGGATGTATCGTCATACAACTCCTGCAAGCGGTTTTCCGGATCGTACTGGTAAGCGTTACCACCCGACATGCCGGTGCAGAAGCCTTTACCAAAACCGCCCAGGTTTAATACCGCGCCGTTGATCATGTATTCGCAAGCAAAATCACCTACACCTTCGACTACCGCCAGTGCACCAGAGTTACGCACCGCAAATCGGTCACCGGCTTCGCCGTTGATAAAGGTTTTACCGCCAGATGCACCAAACAAGGCAAAGTTGCCGATCAACACATTTTCACCAGGCAGCTTGGAGCCGCCACCGGGTGACTTGATGACGATAGTGCCGCCGCAAGCGGTTTTGCCGACGCCATCGTTACAAGTACCGGTATGTTCCATGCGCATGCCGTCGTTATTGAACGCGGCGTAGCTTTGTCCCGCCGAACCATGTGTGCGGACAATGATAGTGTCATCGGCCAGATAGCGGCGACCGTGCTGGTTGGTGTAAATGATTTTAGACGCGGCTACCTGTTCGGCGCTGACTTCGTACGCCAAGAAGCGCTCGACATCAATCGCTGTCTGGCCGCCGACGGTTTTATGCCGATTGTTGAGTTTAAACTCGCTGCCTTCGATCAAGACTTGTTTGTTAGCTTGCTCGAACAAGGCTGATTTGACGCGAGCGTAGATCAAATCGTCGATAGCAAAATCTTTTTCCAGATAGACAGGTTTTTCGATTTTGATTTCCTGAACTTCTGCGAGTAATTTTTGCAGATGAATTTGACCAACCATGCTGGGATGATTGATCAAATGCAGTAACTCGGTTTTGCCGCGAACTTCCTGTAGGCTGGTGTAACCCAAATCTGCCAGGATTTCCCGCACTTCGTGCGCCAGATTCATAAAGAATTGCGCCAGTACGCGCGGGTCGCCTTTGAATTCTTCGTGGGCGGTGGTTAAACCGGCCGGGCAGCGAATGTTGCAGTTTTTTGCCATCACGCAACGCAGCATCATCAGTGCGGTGATATCTGCCGAGACTTGGGTGATGGCCTTGGTGCTGGCC
>CAIOHN010000028.1 GCA_903858105.1 uncultured Pseudomonadota bacterium
CAATAAATCCGTACTTTATTGTGCTTCTTTGGCAAAGAAGACGGCTGCCTTTTTTAAAATTTCGCGCTCCATGCGTAACGGCTCGTTTTCTTTTCTCAACCGAACCAATTCGGCTTGATCGGCCAAGGGCAATACCGTTTTCTTCCCCGTCGAATCGGGTTTATTGGCCGGTTTACGCTCTGCGGCGACCCAGCGCCTGATAGCACTTAACGATATGCCCAAATGATCGGCGGCTTGTTGTTGGGTATAGCCGTTTTCAAGCACCAACTTGGCTGCATCTTGCTTAAATTCCACATTATATTTGGGGCGTTTGTGTTTGTTACTCTCGTTCATATTCACATCTAAAGACAGTATAAAGAGTGTCTTTTGAAGTGTCCGGGATTATTAAACCAATTCAGCTGCATACGGGTTACGCCTCTGGATAGCGAAACACGAAATCCGGGCTTTATCTACTCCGCCAGCGGCAAGATCAAATAATCCGTCCACTTGCGCTCGCCATCGGCTTGATCCTCGGTTGGCACCTGCGTGTCGTTCCAGCCGCCGCCCAGGGCTTTGACCAGCATCACTGATGCCGAAAGCTGTTGCCCCAATAATTGCACAGCGGTTTGTTGATTGTTTAGCGCAGCAGTTTGCGCGGTCATCACGTTCAAGTAACTGACCGTGCCAGCTTGATATTGATTAGTGGTCAACGCCAGCGCCTGTTTGGCGGCAGCCACGGCTTTTTGCTGAACCTGGGTTTCTTCTTCCAGGACACGCAGCGTAGCCAGATTGTCTTCCACTTCTTGAAAGCCGGTCAGCACAGTTTGCCGATAGGCCGCAACGCTGGCATCGTAAGTGTCGATCGCTTGTTTGTATGCCGCATTTTTAGCACCACCGTCGAACAGGGTCAGGGCTAAACCAGCCGGTCCTAGCGCCCAATAGCGACGCGCCATTGTAAAAACGGTATCGGCGGTCGAGGATTGAAAACCATTGGTGGCAGCCAGATTCAAGGTCGGATAATACGCTGCTTTCGCCACACCGATTTCGGCGTTGGCGGCGGCGATTTTACGCTCGGCAGCGGCGATGTCCGGGCGGCGTTCCAATAGCTCAGATGGCAAACTCACCGGAATGCCCGGCGGCTGCACATCCAGCGGCGATGGTGCTAACGATACTTCAGCCGGGGTTTTGCCGATTAGCACGGCAATGGCATGTTCCAATTTAGCCCGTTGCACGCCCAAATCGATCGCTTGGGCGCGCACGGTTTGCAGTTGGCTTTCAGCTTGCACCACGTCGGCTTTCGCCACTACCCCAACCGCATAGCGGTTATTGGTGATTTCCAGCGTTTTGCTATAGGCGGCTACAGTTTCGTCGAGTAAGGCTTTCTGCGCGTCCAGCGCCTTTAATTGAAAATAGTTATCGGCCAAGGCCGATTGGCTGGAGAGAATCAAGGCATGCAAGGTTGCCGCGCTGGCCTGCGCATTGTCGGTATTGGCTTCCACCTGCCGGCGCACACTACCCCATAAATCCGGCTCCCAAGCGACGCCCACCGCCTGACCAAATAAATTTCGCACCCCAGCTACGGCGACGCTTTGACCGGTGGCGGCTTTGAAGCGGTTAAAGGTGCCGGTCAGTGTGGCAACAGGTAGCAATGAGGACTGCGCAGATTGCACCAAATGTTGGGCTTGGCGATATTGCGCTTCGGCTTGAATGATGGACTGGTTAGCGTTGGCGACTTGTTCTTCCAACTCGTTGAGTTTGGGATCGTTAAAAATCTCCCACCATTTGCCAGGCAAACCGGTGTCACGCGGCTGGGCTTGTTTCCAGCCTTCGGCTTCTTTAAATTCTGCAGAGACATTGGCTTGTGGGCGGACATAATCCGGGCCGACCGTGCAGGCCGTCAATGGCAAGGTCAGTAAGGCAGGAATCAACGGTAGGCTTGTTTTTAAACGCATGAAAATCAAAGCTTAGACGGTTCAGCCGCTGGCATGGCGGCATGGTTGGAAAAACGGTTGTGCAAGCGCAACCGGAAACGATCCAGATATAAATAAACCACGGGCGTGGTGTACAAGGTTAAAAGCTGGCTAAAAATCAAGCCACCTACAATCGATATTCCCAGCGGCTGCCGCAGTTCTGCGCCGTAACCACTGCCCAGAGCCAGCGGCAGGGCACCAAACAGCGCCGCTAGCGTCGTCATCAGGATAGGTCTGAAGCGCAGCATACAGGCCTGGAATATCGCCTCGCGCGAATCCAAACCACGCTCGCGTTCTGCCAACAGCGCAAAGTCTATCATCATGATGGCATTTTTCTTGACGATACCGATCAGCAAAATCACGCCGATCAAGGCAATGATGCTGAACTCGCGGTCGCACACCATCAAGGCTAGCAAGGCACCGACCCCGGCCGATGGCAAGGTCGACAAAATGGTTAAGGGGTGGACCAGGCTCTCGTAAAGCACGCCCAGTACAATATAAATGCTGATCAAGGCTGCCAAAACCAGCCAGGGCTGGCTGCGCAGCGCCTCCTGAAAGGCTTTGCCGGAACCTTGAAATCCGCCTGTGACGCTATTGGGCAGGCCTATGTCGCGCAAGGCTTGTCCGATCGCGGCATCGGCGGTAGATAGCGAGATGCCGGGCTTCAGGTTAAACGATAATTCCGTGACCGCAAACTGGCCTTGATGATGCACCGACAGCGGTGCGTTGCTAGGGGAAAAACTGGCCAATGCCGATAGTGGCACTTGTTTGGCTTGGACCGCCATACCATCGCCAGTCGGCTGGGCGGGGGCGCTGATATAGAGTTGTTTCAGACTGTCCGGCGATTGCCAATATTCCGGTGCCAGTTCCATCACCACCCGATATTGATTCAAGGGGTTGTAAATCACTGATACCTGACGCTGACCGAAAGCGCTGTTCAGGCTGGAATCGATCAAGCCTTGACTGACGCCGTAACGCGCCGCTGCATCGCGATTCACGTTTAGGCCGATTTGTTCGCCTTTGTCTTGTTGGCTGGTGCTAACGTCAGCCAATTCGGGAAGTCGCGCCAGGGCTGCCTGTACTTTTGGCGTCCATTGCCGCAGCAAGTCCAGGTCGTCGGCTTCCAGGGTGTATTCGAATAAACCAAACGACATACGGCCGCCGATCCGTAACTCCTGCGCCGGGAACATGTGTAAATTCGCCCCCGGAATACGGCCAGCGGCCTTGCGCAGCCTATCCATCACCACTTCCTTTCAAGCCGGTCACACGCTCAGCTTCGCCACGCGGCATTTCGCCTTGTAATAGGATTCTGTGAAGGATCAAAAACGCCTCTTGCCGCATGCCTTTTAGTTCTGCATAGGATTTCAATCGGTCAGCACCTTTTCCCATTTTTTCAAAGTCATAACGTTGCTCGAAATAACGCATGAAGTCGGCAACAAATTGGCTACCTGGCTACCTGCCGTCCTACTTCGACATCATGCGCTTTAAGCGATCGAAAAACCCCTGGTTTCATTTTGAACGCTTGTTGATCCGTATCGACCCAAAGCATTTCATCGCTTGCATCCTGGTAAAATTCGGCACGAAGCCATTGCAAAAACGCCACGGTTGTCGGCTCAGGTAATGCCTGTGACGTATACAGGTGATCGATTGACCGTTGCGCGCGTGTATGGCCTCTGGCTTCTAGCTGTAAATTTCGCCTGGATTGATCGTTACCCAATTCATTTGCCAGCGCGCTCTATGTCTCGCGGCTTGGTGTTATGGCCTTCAATCAGATTGGAGTAATAGCAGTTCAAAATCCGAACCATATCGGCCAGACTGGAGGCGGCATCGGGATGAAGCCGAGCTCCCAGTTCCTCAGTTAGCACTGTCAACTCGGCGACTAAATCAACAATTTCAAGTGGTGGGTTGTCGAGTAAACATGGCTCAATGCGATAAGGGGGTTCTGCAGGGCAAGTCATGCCGATCTTCAATTAACCTAATTGATTGTTTTGTATAGCCTGATTATACCGCTCATTGAAGATAATGCCGATCTTATTGCCGATATGTCATTGGCGACTAACTTGCTGATTTAAAAGTGAAGTTCAGCGGATGTGATGATTAATCGTGCCGGTTTCCTTAAGTTAGTCGGTGACAAGCTTGCCAGAATAGGCTAATGCGTTTCAATATTGTAACTTCCGGTCATGACTCAAAGGCAACTGTATCTGGCGGCATACGACATTTCCTGTAATCGGCGGCTGCGCAAAGCGCTGTATGCGCTGCGCGGTTATGCCTCCGGTGGGCAAAAATCGGTGTTCGAATGCTTTTTGACACCCACGGAAAAACGACAGCTGCTTGAAGACATTGCCCAAGTCATAAACCCTGTAGAAGACCGTTTATTTTGCTGCAGCTTGCGGGTGTTAAACACATTCGTACGATGGGCAAGGCGGTTCCCCCTCAGGATGGCTGGTTTTTTTATACTGAAGTTGGCGGCCAATTACCAAGTTGGTGACAGAGCAGTGAATCGAGCTATGACTAGCCTGGAGGCCGTGGCAGCCAATCAGCCGATAAAAAACCGACGACGATTAAAATGACCGTGAATTGTGATGAACAGCAAGTCTGCACGACAAAGTACAGCAATCATTTGCAGCCACTTAAACCCGGCCAATGACTTTTTATGGCGGCAATAACGTCTAAAGGTGCGCTGATGTGCGGCAAATGGCCGCTGGTATTTATGATGGTGAGATGGCTGTCGCCAATGACATTATGTAAATATTCCGCGACAGCGAGCGGAACGAAAATGTCATCTCTGGTTTGAATCAGCAAAGTGGGTTGAATCAGTTTTTTGACCGCTGCGCGATGATCGTTCTGAAATATCGCGTAGAGGGCAGTCAGTATCTGGTCTCGAGGAATGGTGCGGATCGATTCGGCAAAATCTCGCGCCAGACTGGGTTTATGCAGATTGCCCATAGCCTGCTTAGTAAAATCATCCAGCCAATTGTCAAAATCAACGCTGATAGCACTGTAGACCTCTTCCAGATCCTGGCGGGTAAAGCCGCCGAAATAATCTGCATCGTTCAGGTAGCGCGGCGATGCGCCAATCAGAATGAGTCTGGATATGATCGATGGCTTTTTATTGGCGGCCAATACCGCGATCATACTGCCCACGGAATGTCCCACCAAAATGACTTGCTGGGCATCCACCGCATCGCAAATAGCCAGCACATCGTCTGCGTAGGCGTTTAAATCAAGATAATGTGACTGAATAAAACACTCGCGCAGGGCACGGCCAGTGCCGACATTATCCAAAAATACTAAACGAAACTCATCGCTAAAGGCTTTTGCAATCACCGTCCACACGCGTTGGTCGGTGCAGAATCCATTGATGAACATCAGGGTGATGGCAGCATTCTGATTGCCGGTAACGGTCACGGCATTTTTCTGGAGTGGATCAATCGATGGCATAAAATCTGCGAATTAGCTTTACGCCCGGTTATTCCATTGGGTCTGGATAGCCAGAATGGCTGGCAAAATACTCAAGAAATGCTCAAGCAACTCAGGATCAAACAGGCTGCCGGATTGTTCACGCATATAACGTAAAATATCGTCTATTAGCCAAGCTTGCTTGTAGGGCCTGGTCATTGACAGTGCATCAAATACATCGGCTATGATGACAATGCGGGCCGATTCCGGAATGGCCGTGCCGGCCAGACCATCGGGATAACCGCTGCCGTCCCATTTTTCATGGTGTCGCAGCGCGATCTCGGCCGCCATTTTGAATAATGGCGCGTCGCTTTTCGACAGGATTTCATGCCCAACCCGGGTATGCGATTGCATGATTGCCCATTCGTCGGGCGTCAACTGACCAGGCTTGCGGAGTATGGCGTCCGGCACACCAATTTTGCCCATATCGTGCATGGCGGCAGCTAATTCCAGCAACTCGCACTGATACTCCTCCCAGCCCCAACTTTTTGCCAGGGCGCGCGAATAGGCAGCCATCCGCCAAATGTGTACCCCGGTGTCGTTATCGTTAAAATGACCGGCTTCGCCGAGCATGAACACGGCATCGCGGTAGCTTTGCTCCAAGCGCACGGCGCGCACCAGGGATAGGTGGGTTTTGATCCGAGCGCGCACAATGTCCGGGCAAACCGGTTTGATCAAATAATCGACACAACCGGTGGCAAATCCTTCTTTCTCATGCCCCATTTCCGCCAAAGCGGTGACAAATATCACCGGAATACTGTCATGGATGGGATCGGCTTTCAGGCGGCGGCACAGGGTGTATCCATCCATATCCGGCATGTTAATGTCCAGCAATATCAGGCTTGGGCAATGCTTGGCGACGGCTTTCAGGGCCTCTTCACCGCTTTTGGCGAACACCAAATTGTAATCTGGCTCAAGAATTTGACCCAAATTTGCCAGATTTATGGGTTCATCATCAACGATTAAAATAGGTCCGTGTGGCATGGCTTAGCTCTTAGTTGTGATTGGTATTTGCCTGGATGTTGTTTAATGCAGCTAATGTCAAAGCTTCTGCCGCGCGGAAATCATAGAGCGTCAATTGCGCCTGAATCTGCGCAAATAGCGTTTCCGGTATTTTATGCTGCAATTTTGCCAATGCCGGTTTTGCAAATGCAGGGTTGTCCTGATCCATTGCCTGCAACAACTGTTGCAACAGCTCAATCAACGCTTCTGGACTCGTGTCGGGACAGGGCAGGCCTGTGTCGTCGGGCTCAGGGGCTTGTCGTTCAGGCTGCCAATCGGCAATCGCCACGCTGGCTTTATCAATCGCCGACTGCAGGGATTCAATCACTGCCGTGCTAAAACTACCCTGTCTTAAACTGGTTTCGACCATCTCCGCTTGCGCAGCCACTATTTTCAATCCCAAGGTGCCTGCAGCACCTTTTAGTTTATGAGCCAACGCAGCTGCTCCAGGCTGATCGTACTCAGCTATTAATTTGGCGATGCTGGTGCCGCAGTTTGCATAAGTTTCCGCAAACTGGCGCAAGTAGCGACGATATACATCATCATTACCCCAACGCCATGTAAACTCGTCAAAGGCAATATCGGGCAATTCTGCCATGCTGGTGGCGAGAGTCGCTTGTGGGTTTGGCAGCATTATACTGCTATCAAATCCATTTACGTTTGAATCGCTACCAGTCAAGCGCTGAATGGTTGTCAGCAGTTGTTTAACGTTGAAGGGCTTGCTGATAAAGTTGTTCATACCGGCGGCGTGTGCCAGTGCTACATCTTCCTTAAAGACGCCAGCTGACAGCGCAACGATGGGCAGATTTTGCCAGCGGGGGTCTTTACGCAGTAGGCGCGTGGCTGAATAACCATCTAATACCGGCATTTGTACATCCATCAAAATTATATCCACTGTGTCTGGGTTGGCATGCATCCAGTCCACGGCTTCCTGACCGTTATTCGCTAAATTAACCACCGCTCCGTGGCTGCTTAATAGTAATTGCGCGACTTCGCGATTGATCTCGCTATCATCAACCACCAAAATCTGGATACCTGGAATGTTGGGCAGCTGATCAGCCTGCAAATTCGGCGCTTGCAACTGTAAACTAATATGCCGATGCCCGATGATGTCAGCGACAGCGTTATACAAAGTCGATGCTGTCAGCGGTTTATTTAAAACTACATCCACATACTTTGCTTCTGGTAGGGCTATCACAGTAGCGTGATCAGCGGCCGTGACCATCACAATGATAGGGGCGGGTATTAGCTCAACATCCGGGCGCGCTAAGGCTTCGCGGATAAGTTTGGCGGTGCTCAGGCCATCCAGTTCCGGCATCTGCCAATCCAGCAATATCACGTCATAAGTTGAAGTACCGCCACGCTGAGCCAATATCCGAGACAAGGCAACTTCCCCGGAATCAACGACATCCGCTTGCCAACCCAAGCTTTGAATGGTGTTAGTCACGGCCCCGCGCGCAACCGCACTATCATCAGCGACCAGCAAACGTAGCGCTACCAGTTGCCCCATCGACAACTCGGCGGCAATCGTACGCTGTAGTGGCAATTCAAAACTGAATTCGCTCCCCAGGCCTTCTTCACTGCTCAGCTCCAGCTTGCCGCCCATCAATTCAACGAGTTGACTGCTGATCGCCAGACCCAAACCACTGCCCCCGAAACGGCGGGTAATGGAACTGTCGGCTTGACTGAACACCGAAAAAATTTCGGCTTGTTTTTCAGCGGGAACACCGATTCCGGTATCGCGCACCATAAAACGCAGATTTTCCTGATGATCCTCGGTTTGTATCAGTTCGATGCGTAATTCCACTTCGCCGTGTTCGGTAAATTTGATGGCGTTGGCCAGCAGATTGGTTAATATCTGTTGCAAACGTTGTTTATCGCCCTGCATGCCGTCGACGTTTCGCGGTGGGGTGATGATCAAGTCCAGCTGTTTGTTGCTGGCAATAGTCATCATCATGGCGGCCAATTCGTCTAGTAGCTCAGGCAGACGCAACGGCGCCGTTTCGATGTCGATTTTGCCGGCCTCGATTTTGGAGAAGTCCAGGATGTCGTTAATGATGTTTAGCAGCGAGTTACCCGCACTGTGAATTTTTTCAACCAAAGTCTGGCTGTGTTTGTCCAGCGGGTGTTGTTGTAACAAGTGACAAAATCCCAGTACCGCGTTCATTGGCGTACGGATTTCGTGACTCATATTGGCCAAAAAGCTGGTTTTTACCAGTGACAGGCGTTCAGCTTCCATTCGCGCTTGATCCAGTTCGGTGGTGCGTTCCTCTATCAATTCCTGCAAGTGATAACGGTGCCGCTCAAGCTCAAACTCGTTGCGCTTACGCTGGCTAATGTCATTTTCAATGGCGACGAAATGTTGCAGGCGCAGCTTGTCGTCAAACACCGGGGTAATGGTTTGTTCGACGGTATAAAAACTGCCATCCTTGCGCCGATTGAGCAACTCACCTTGCCAAAGTTTGCCCTGCTTGAGCGACGCCAGCATCGCCTGAAAATTTTCCTGGCTGCTGGCATCAATGATGCTTAACTCATCCAGATTATGACCAATCGATTCAGTTGTGCTGTGCCCGGTCAGTAAGGAGAAGGCGGGGTTGATCCATTCAATTACACCCTTAGCATCGGTAATCACGATGGCGTTGGCTGCCGCATTCAGCGCACTGCTTTGTAGCAGCAAAGTTTGCTCGTCCTGTTTACGTTGACTGATGTCCTGCACCGTCGCTACCCGATACAACAGTTTGCCATCGCTGCCTTTGACGCTAGCGATGTCGACTTGAACGTCAAGTGTCGAGCCATCAAGTCGGCGATACCTGGATTCGTAACGAATTTGACCCAGGTGATCGGCTTCATGCAAGTGCTGGATCACCTGATCAATTTGGTCTTCCTGGTATAAGCTGGCAATCAACACCCCCCGCAACTCGCTGGGTGATTTATGCCCGGTGAGTTTAGCGAAGGCTGGGTTGCAAAATTCGATGAGATTGGTTTCTGGATTGCCAATCGCGATACCTTGCGCGCAACATTGAAACGCATCAGCCCAGCGTTGCCGTTCATTTTCAGTGAGCTTTTGCTGGGTGATGTCCTCAGCAAATATGGCAATACCGCCGATTTCATCGAATTGGCTGCGCCAGGGTCTGACTTCCCAGCGCAGCCACTGTGGCTCGCCGTTGCTGCGGATAAAACAGTCGGAATCGTTTTTGATAATCTCGCCGGACAATGCCCGCTGATGTATTTGTTTCCAGGCTTCTGCAATTTCTGGAAACACCTCGTAATGACTGCGGCCCAGGATAGCCTGGTCTTGTAGCTTGTAGTCCTCCAGCCAACGGTTGCTAGCCGCCAAATAACACATATTCTTATCGAACATGGCCAATGCCGCTGGCGCGTGCTGGATAAACAAACTCAGCTGTGCCTGGCTTTCTTGCAGCTCTTGCTGTATTTTTTTATTCGCAGTGATGTCCTGATGGATGCCTATCATCCGCCTTGGTTTACCCGCTTGATCGCGATCAATCACCATGCCGCGCGCCAGAATCCAGCGATAAGTACCATCGCGGTGTCTTAGTCGGTACTCAACCTGATAGCTTGGCGTCTCGCCGCAAAAATATTGCTGCACCGCCGCCATAACACCGTCCAAACCCTGGAAAAAAATACCTCGCCGTTGCTAATATTCCAATCCCAAACTCCCTGATTGCTGCCTTCCAAAGCAAACTGCCAGCGGGCTTCGCTTTCCTGTAGTTTTTGCTCAGCCAGCAACTTCTCGGAAATGTCGCGCGCCAGGGTTATGCCTATGTGGCGCTCGCCAAGCTGTAATTCATGCTGAGTCAGTTCCACCCAAAACAGGCTGTTGTCCTTACGGCGATGTTGCATGATCTCCGCGATGTTGTCGGCTTGCTGCAGGTGTTGATGGGGGCTTTGCAGCGGATGTGGCGTAATGACTGGTTCTGATGATTCCAGATCTTTGCAGGTCTTGGTCAGAAATTCGTCCAGCTGAAAGCCGTAACAGGCAATCGCGGCCTGATTAGCATCCAGAATGGCTTGGGTTTGCTGGTCGTAAATCCACAGCGGTAAGGGATTGGCTTCAAACAACTGATGATAACGCTGCTCGGATTCTTTTAACGCCAGTTCAGTCTGTTTGAGGTTGTGAATATCGGTACAGGTGCCAAACCATTTCTGGATAACACCGTGTTCATCACGCACCGGCACTCCGCGAATTAACCACCAGCGATATTCGCCGTCGTGGCGTCGCAAGCGACATTCCAACGTATAGCGGGCCTGGTGATTGACGGCATTTTGCCAGGCGTCCCAGGCCAGTTGCCGGTCTTCGGGATGAAAGGGAATATTCCAGCCGTGTCCGTAACTTTGCTCTAGTGGCAGACCGGTGTATTCGACCCATTGCTGATTGAAAAAAATGTTCCAACCATCCGCTTGGGTTATCCAGACTATTTGCGGCATGGCTTCCGCTAGCAGCCGAAAATCCCGTTCGCTGTCGCGCAGGGCCTGCTCCTGCTGGCGGTGTTCGGTAACGTCCAGCACAATCCCGCGGTAGAAAGTGACTTTGCCGTGGGCGTCGCGCAATGGTTTGCCGTTTGACAACAGCCAACGCGGTTGATCTTTGGGGCGATTGGCAACCCGCCATTCCAGACTAAATTCACGTAAGTGTTTGACCGCCTCCGCCAGGCTGGTCTCGACATCTGCCAGGTCATCGGCATAAACCGTACTCGCCCAGTTTTCGTAACTGGAAGGCAAGGATGCCTCAACACCATACAGTTGCCGCAGAGTATCGGACCAGGTGATGCGATTGGTGACTAAATCCCATTCCCACAGCCCCGCATGAGACGAAGCCAAGGCCAGTGCCAAGCGTTCCGATTCTGATTGTGTTGCGTGGTTTGCCAGCCTCTTAAAAGCGGCTTGATTGCGTCTGAATTTCTCGAAAACCAAGCCAAACATGACGCCCATCATGGCAAATACCAAAATAGAGTGTATGTATCTGGGATCGCTCAATTCAAAACTGTGAGTTGGCGGGATAAAAAAATACCAGCCGGCAAGCACGGAAACCGCTGTGGCAATGACGCTACCCCAAAGCCCCGCCAGCCAGGCGCTGATAAAGACCGCTGGAAACAGTAATAACCAGACAGTGGGCGGAACGTAATTCAACAGCCATAACTGTACCCCGGTCGCCATCAGCGGAATTAGTGCTGCCAGGGTCAGGCGAACGATTTGTGATGGCTTGTTAATCGGATTCATGAAATCTTTGCGTGGGTTTGGAATGGCTAAACCTAGGCCTAGTCAGGTATTTAACTAACCACATCTAGTGCATGACTGGCATAAAATGTCAGTATTAACTTACACTAAGCTAGTATATATCAGCTGCGAATCTGTGAGTGACAGCGGTAGGCAATTTGCGAAGTGATCAGCGAATAGATGTACGAAAACGTCAGGATGCAAGTTTGACTCAACCACAGGAAGTATCTATCGAAACATGCCGCACAGTGCATGACTAGACAACTCAGCGTGGCGTTGACCGGCTAATTGCCCAAAGTACACCAATCGCTAATCATCTCGTTAATCTCGTTTAATTGCGCTTTGGCGGGATTGTCCGCTAGTTTTGCCAGTGCCTGGCAATTGGCCTTAACCAAGTCGCCGCATAGCTTTTGCGAATAGCCGATGGTGTCGTATTGGCGGCATAAACACAGGAGTTGCTGAATGTCCTGATCGTTAATCTCAGTCTGTGATAAAGCCGATTCGATGAAGCGCTTGTCATCGGTATTGGCGCGTTCATACAAGGTGGTGACGATGACGGTGCATTTGCCTGCGCGCAAATCGGTAAACAAGTGTTTTAAGGATTTTTCTTCCGAACCGATCAGGTCGTTGGAGTCGTCGATGATTTGAAACGCCATGCCCAAATTTTTGCCAATCTCAGCTAACAGCGCTTGCTCTTTTAAGCTGGCACCGGCCACGATTGCGCCGCTTAATAACGGCGCTTCAATTAAAACGCCGGTTTTTAGCTGGATCATGTTCAGGTAATTAGCCACCGACCACTCGCTATAGCGCCGCGATAAATAGATGTCCAGCGCTTGGCCTTCAGTGACTTTTGCAGCGCAGCTATTAAATAACTGCATGATGTTTAGCGTTAAATCGGCGGGCCAATTATTTTTTAACAGTTGTTGAAAGGCGGCAAAGATTAAAAAGTCACCGGCAGTGATAGCGGTATCGAGGCCATATTTAACATGCACACTTGGTTTGCCGCGGCGTTTGTTGGCGTTGTCGCCAATATCGTCGTGTATCAAGGATGCGGTATGCAGCAATTCGTAGGCAATCGCCGCAGGTAAGGCCTGCTCGACTTGCTCATCAAACAATTGATACGCCAGAAAAACCAGGGTGGAGCGGAAGCGTTTGGCATCGGCGAACAGCAAGTGTTGAATTGCCGGGGCCAACAGTGGCTCCTTAAAATCAATGTTGCTTAAGGCATTTTCCAGCAAGTCACTAAACGGCTTGGCTTGCTCCTTGAGAAAGTCGTACAGAATATCCAGCATGGCTTGCTCAAAAATGGCATAGGAATTTTTGTGGGTTTCGGTGGAATTTAAAATAATCGAGAAGGCTTTAGCCAGTTCCGGCTTGCTGGTTTTGGCTAACGCGATTGTGCGATTGAGCAGCGAATCTTTCCAAAAAAAACGCACCAATTTGCCATCCCATTTGTTCTCGTAATCCCAAAAATGGGCTTTCACTTCCTGCTCGTAATCGCGCAAATGCGATTGTTTGCCGGTACGTAAAAACAAGTCAGCATGGTTGGCCGAAATGTCGGCGGATTTGCGGGCCTGATAAATACCACCACCGTGTAACACATTACCAAAGCCGCCAGCGTCGCCGACTAAAATCATAGAAGGATAGTGCAGGCAATCTAAAGGCTCGGACGGTATCAGGCCGCCGTCTTCGCGCACCCGTTTGCCGTTGGCGATTTTTTCTTTAATCAGCGGGTGATCGTGCATAAAGCGGTGTAATTCTTTATGTAGATTCAGGCCATGTTCTTTGATGGCTTGTTTATGCGTACCCACACCAACAGACAAAATCGTTTTCTTGGGGAAAATCCAGCCATAGCCGCCGGGGATGATTTTTTTGCCACCGTATAGCTCGATGACATCGCCGGTGACGCGATCTACTTCGGCGGCGCTATCCAGTTCTATCCATTGTTCCAAAGCCACATACATGCGTTCCGGGCGAATGCGCGATACATTAAATTTGCGTAACAGCGCATGGCTTGCCCCCGCTGCGTAAATCACTAGCCTGGCTTGATAAGTTTTGATTTGACCACTGTTTTTGGCGCTGACCAGGATGCGGTCTTGCTGGTAACTAATATCCTGGACTTCGTGATGGGCCAGGAATTCGGCGCCTTTACTGCGCGCCCGGTCTTGCAGATACACATCAAACACTGAGCGTTTGACGGTTGCGCCTTGTTTTTCGTTGTATTGCGGTACAAACAAAAAATCGTTATTGGGCGCATACATGCGCGCCGAGCCGATATGCCGTTCGACGACCGCATCCGGTATCGCGCCGTATTCGACGATTTCCTGAGTCTGTATGCCGCCGCCGCAGGACTTTTCGCGATCAAGGTTTTGTTTTTCCAGTACCAAAACTTTCCAGTTGTTAGCGGCTAAACGATAGGCTGCTTCAGAACCGGCCGGCCCTGCGCCCACTACAATAACGTCGTAATACATAATGTGTTTGGTCAAAGAAAAAATACTGACTGGTAGACCCTTGTTTATACAGCAAAGGCGGGATAATACAGCAGATTGTCGTCGTAGCACCGGGAGTGTACGTTGTTGGCGAGCGGTTTCAGACTAACGAATTTAGTCTGCTGTTTGGCTGCTAATACTAACAAATTAGGGGTGTAATTCTAATGGGCTAAGTATATCTTTTAAACGCTGGACAAGGGCATAACATAGCTTTCGGTCATGCGGAGGGCAAGGCGCAGCATGCTGCTGTGTATAGTTAGCTTCCGCAACAGCGCTTGAACTTCTTGCCGCTACCGCAAGCACAGGGTGCATTCTTGCCCGAATTATTATTGGCGTTGAGTTTACCTGCCGCTTTGATCACGCCGTCCAGATACAACCAGCGAGCATTGGTTTTAACGAAGCGACTGATTTCGTGCATGAAATGATCTTCGCCGTCTTGCAAGTAGTACGCCTTAAATTCGACGATGCCTTTGCTGTCTTGCGCGCCGCCTTTTTTAGTGCTGACGATGCTTAGTTTTTGCCATACTGCGGTTTCTTTGGAAAAATCAATGCTGGCCGGTCGCTTGGGCGTATCCCAGGTCGCTAATAGATAGTCTACATCGCGCTTGGCGTATGCGCTAAACCGCGAACGCATCAGGGCTTCTGCGGTTGCGGGTTGTGCAGCGCCGCTGTGGAAGCGCCCGCAACAGTCTGGATAATTAAGGCCAGAGCCACAGATGCAAGTGTCAGTATCTTCAGTTATTGTCGTCATAGCGCGGGATTTTACCGAAAATTCTTAAGGTAAAGTCAAGCAAGCTGGATATTATGTTCGCTAACCCGCGTCGCTCGACTGCCAACCCAACATCAAACCCTAAGAAGCCATGAAATTTATCTCAAATAACAGCCGCATATTGCTTGGTGCAGTGGTCGGTGTCGCTATCGGCTTGTTGATGGCGGCACATAAAGACGCGGCAGCCACTCACACCGGCATTTATCTGGCAGAACTGCTGGGTGGCCTGTTTGTCGATATGCTGAAAATGGTGATGATACCGCTGGTTTTTACCTCTATTGTGGTAGGCATCGCTAATCTTAGCGCCCATCAGCAGATCAAAAGGGTGTGGGTCATCACCTTGTTGTATTCTTTGACGACAATGAGTTTGTCGGTGGCGATTGGGGTGGGGGCGGCGAATTTGTTTGCGCCGGGAAAAGGTCTAAACCTGGCAATGTTTCATGAGGCCATGCACGGCGCTAACAGCGTGCAAATGTCCTTGGCCGAGTTTGTCGCCAAATTTTTGCATAGCCTATTTGTCAATCCGTTTGCCGCCTTAGCGCAGGGCAATGTGATGGCTATCGTGGTGTTTTCCCTGTTTATGGGGGTGGCGCTAGTGCTGGGTGGCGACCGTTATCGAAATATTTTGGCTTTGTTGCAGGAATTGTTTGAGCTGAGTTTGCGGATTGTCGGCTGGATCATGGTGATCGCGCCTTTAGGCATCATGGCCTTGCTGGCCAAGCTTATAGCGACCCAGGATACTGCACTGCTGACCACCTTGTTGAAGTTTATCCTGGTGATTTTTGGCACCACGCTGTTTCATGGTTTGCTGGTTTTACCTTTGCTGCTGTATGCCGTGACCGGCATGTCGCCGCTACGGTTTTTTAGGGGTGCTCGTGAGGCTTTAGTAACGGCTTTTGCGACCAGTTCCAGTTCGGCGACCATGCCGTTGACGCTGCGCTGCACTGAGCAACATCTGCATGTTAGCCCCAGTATTACCGGTTTTGTGGTGCCATTGGGAGCCCATTTAAATATGGATGGCACAGCGCTATATGAAGCGGCGGCGGCGCTGTTTGTCGCCAATCTGGCGGGTATCGAGTTAAATCTGCTGCAGCAGTTGATGGTGTGTGCTACCGCCATGGTGTCGTCTATTGGCGCGCCGGGCATTCCCAGTGCCGGCATGGTGACGATGGCGATGGTTTTGCAGGCTGTGGGTTTGCCTATCGAGGCTATTGCTATTTTGCTACCGATTGATCGGCCTTTGGATACCATCCGGACGGTGGTGAATGTAGAGGGCGATATGATCGGCTGTCTGGTGGTGCAAAAGTTGGCTTAATCGCTGCGCCGTCAATACTTGCCATAGGCCGTCGGAGCTTAAGACCTAGCTTTTTCAGTGCTTATCGGTTTTCAGCAAGTAATAGATTTCTACCTCAACAAAAATGCCTGCTAACACGGCAGGCAGTCATACTGGCATAAACCGCCACTAAAGCCATTTTGCGGGCTTTACACTTTTTTTACACCCCGCTAATTACAATGTTCCCGATTTCAGAAATTCCAGTTTCTGGCCAGCATATTCCGTCAATATTTTGAATGTCTGGTCGGTCAAACCCAAACCCGGACGGCAAAGGAGCAGGGCGTGTCTAAATTTTTTTATCTACTTGGATTAGTAGGGTTGTTACTGCCAGGGATAGGCTGTGCGGAAGTGGACACGGCTGTACCATCCTTGCAGCGTCTTGACTTGACCCAGCATTGGGCAGGGTATTTTTCTTTGACGGTGATGGTGGCGGCTTATATAGCGGCGATGTTTGAAGATGTGACAGAACTGCGTAAGTCCAAGCCCATGCTGCTCGCTGCGGCGTTGATTTGGTTCGCCATCGTTTTGACTTATCAACAACAAGGTAACGACCTGCTCGCGGTAACGGCATTTAAGGCCAATCTGCAATCGTATATCGAATTATTGTTGTTCATCATGGTGTCGATGACGTATTTGAATGCCATGGAAGACATGCGGATCTTTGATGCCTTAAAGGTCTGGTTGGTGAGTAAACACCTAAGTTATCGGCAATTATTCTGGATTACCGGGTTTATGGTGTTTTTCATATCCAGCGTGGTTAACGGTTTGACGGCGGGCTTATTGATGGGGGCAGTCGTCGTTGCCGTGGGCAAAAACAGCCCGCGCTTCGTGTCCCTGGCCTGTATCAATATTGTGATTGCCACCAATGCGGGCGGCTCCTTCAGCCCCTTGGGCGGTATATCGACCTTGTTCGTCTGGCAGCACGGCGTGTTGAGTTTTTTTGAGTTTTTTAAACTCTTCATTCCGTGTCTGGTGAATTTTCTGGTCCCTGCGACCGTGATGCATTTCACCTTACCCAAAGACAAACCGGCGATAGAAACAGCAGATATTAAGTTGCCGCGCGGTGCAAAGCGGATCATCTTTTTGTTTGGCGTGACCATCAGTTTGGCAGTCGGTTTTGATATGACCCTGCATCTGCCGGCGGCGGCGGGCATGATGGCCGGTTTGTCTTTATTACAGTTCTTCTATTTTTATTTAACCAAAAGCACCGCCAACGTCGCTGCCGCAAATCGCTTGGGTTTGGAACTATTTGCTGGTCCTGATGTTCACGATATCAGTTCACCTGAGACGGGCAAGGGCAGCTTTGACGTATTTGAAAAAGTTGGTCGCCTGGAGTGGGATACGCTGCTGTTTTTTTACGGGGCAATGATGGGCATTGGCGGTCTGGGGTATATTGGCTATCTGGATGCTATTTCGCATGTGTTGTACGGGCAGTTGAGTCCATCGCTGGCCAATATTTTGATCGGTTTGTCATCGGCGTTTGTCGATAACGGCACCCTGATGTTTGCAGTGCTTACCATGCATCCTGATATTCCACACGGGCAATGGCTATTGCTGACATTGACTCTGGGTGTCGGCGGCAGTTTGCTGGCGATAGGCTCGGCGCCGGGGATAGGTTTGATGGGGCAAGCCAAAGGCCAATATACCTTTAGCAGCCACATGAAATGGTGTCCGGTGATTTTGCTGGGTTACTTTGCTGCCATCGGTGTGCATTTTTTGGTCAATGCCCAGTCTTTTTAAGCCCAGCCTTTGTCGGGGTCAAATACAAGCTTGCGGGTTTAGGACATGCTGACTCAGCCAAATATACCGGAGCGCGCAACAATACCGTCTGCATGTGGAGTGCGTGGTTATGCGTGGGGTGTGGCTGCTCCGTTTATCTGTACACTGAGCGTCTGGCCTTTACGGCATCTGTTAGGCCAGCCCAGCATTTTAATGATCTATCTGCTGGGCGTATTTTTGGTGGCAAACCATTTTTGTCGTAGCGCAGCTATTCTGGCATCGCTACTGAGCGCCCCTTTATTTGCATATTATTTTGCCCGGCCGATATTTTCGTTTGCGATTTCTGATTTGGAAAATATGGTGGGTTTGGCAGTGATGATCATCGTTGCCAATTTGACCAGCAATTTGCAGGACAAAGTCCGGCAACAGGCAGAGCTTGCGCAACAGCGTGAGAGTTGGGCCAATGCTTTATACCGCTTAAGTCAGGCGCTGGCCGCGGCTAGCGATCAGCAGGCGGTATCCCGTGTCGCCGTGCAACATATTTACGATCAATTTGGTGCAAGCTCGGTATTGTTGTTTGCTGACGCCTACGGGCGAATGGTTTACCCTGACGCAGAGCCGCTCGCGTGTTCGTTGGCTGAGGTCAGGCTAAGCGACGCGCAGGCAGTGTTTCAGTCGGTTAAGGTCACGCGGCAAGCCGAAAAAATGGGCGTTTTTTATTATCCGCTAGAGTCATCGCATGCTGTATTGGCTGTGCTTGCCATGCAAGCATTGAGTAGACCACTTGATTCTGAACCGCATTTAGGTAGTTTTTTTGATACCTTTCTTAGCTTGATTGCCCAAACTTTAGAGCGATTACAGCTTGCCGAACAGGCAAAATCCGCCACCTTGCAAGCCGAAACCGAAGCCATGCGTAATGCACTGTTAAGCGCTATTTCACACGATTTGCGCACTCCCTTAACCCGCATTTCTGGCGCTGCTGGTGCTTTAATAGACAGTAGCCACGATTGCAGCTATGAAGATAACCTGGATTTTGGCAAAGTCATTTTCGACGAAGCCCAGCGTATGTCGGATTTGACCGGCAAAATTTTGAACATGGCGCGGCTGAGTAGCGGCGAAATCATCCTGCATCAAGACTGGAACGCTTTGGAAGAAATTGTCGGTAGCGCCTTAACCCGCCTGGATAAAAACCTACTGGACCGACCGGTTCGCACCCAGTTACCGACCAATCTACCCTTAGTCTGGATAGATGCGGTGTTAATGGAGCAGGCTCTGGTCAATCTCATTGAAAATGCCATCAAATACACGCCAGCGGGCAGCCCGATTGATATTAGCGCAGAAAAGTTGACGACAAGTGTGCAATTAGTCGTGTCCGACTACGGTTCGGGTATACCGAAAGGCATGGAAGAAAAGATATTTGAAAAATTTTATAGTCTGGAAACCGAAACCCAGGAAGGTGGCGTTGGCTTAGGCTTGGCATTGTGTCGCGCCATTATCGAAGCGCACGGCGGCAGCATACAGGCAGTCAACATCGCAGACAGAGGCGCGGCATTTTTTATGGATTTACCGTTGCGCGATCCGCCGTTGTTAAATCTGGATGAGTTAGGAATGACGACGGTATGAACGAAACCGCCGCTTTAATATTGCTGATTGAAGATGATGAACAAACCAGGCGCTTTTTAAAAGGCAGTCTTAGTCATAAGGGCTGGCGAATCATTGAAGCCGACAATGGTAAGGCCGGGTTGGCAATGATTAAAAACCATAACCCTGATTTGGTGATATTGGATCTGGGCTTACCGGACATGGATGGCATCTCGGTGACAAAACGGCTGCGGCAATTATCCGAGATTCCCGTGCTGATATTATCGGCTCGCAGTCAGGAACAAAACAAAATTATGGCCTTGGATGCGGGGGCTGACGACTATCTGACCAAGCCGTTTGGTAGCGGTGAGCTACATGCCCGCTTACAAGCCTTATTAAGACGAACCAGACGGACAATGCCGGTCAGCGAAGTGTTTGTCACTGGTCTATTGAAAGTCGATTTGGCGCAACGCAAAGTATTCATCGCCGATAACGAAGTGCGGATAACGCCGATAGAGTTCCGCTTATTGAGCATTTTGATTCGGCAGGCCGGCTTAGTGGTAACGCATAGGCAAATGCTGAAAGAAGTCTGGGGTGCTGAGCATATTAACGATCAGCATTATTTGCGGATTTACATGGGCCAGTTGCGGCACAAACTAGAAATCAACCCCGCCCGACCTCGTTATTTAATGACCGATGTGGGTGTCGGCTATCGTTTGGCAATAGACGACGTGGTGACCGAACTGGCGCAATAAGTAAATGCTGGGCTCAATTTAACTGGTTGTGATAAACCACCTTATTCCGGCCGGATTGTTTAGCTTTGTACAAGGCATTATCGGCGCGCACGATCAGGCTTTCAGGATCGTCGCCTTGCTGCATGGTGGCGACGCCAATTGATATGGTAATCGAGCCTAAGGATTGACTATCGTTTTTGCGCTGCAAGCGGGCGGCTTCCATGGAACTGCGGATAGTTTCCGAAATTTCTAGGGCTCGTTCCTCGCTGGTATTCGGCATGATAATCGCCAATTCCTCGCCGCCGTAACGCGCTACATGATGGTGATTGTCCGCATGTTTTTTCATCAACGATGCCACATATTTAATGACATTGTCGCCAACGGTGTGTCCATAGGTGTCATTAATACGTTTGAAATGATCGATATCCAGCATCGATAAACAGGTTTTGGCCGGTTCCGCTTGTTCCAGGGTTTCGGCTAAGGTGTGGTCGAAAGCCCGGCGGTTCAGCAAGCCGGTCAAACCATCGGTGGTGGCAATTTGTTTGACCTGTGCCAACTCCGCGCGCAGTTGCTCCATTTCATGATTGGCTTCGGTTAATTTGCCCTGCATCGTCTGGCTGGTGATGGCCAGGGCTTTGGTTTCTTGAATAATTTCCTCAAGTACCGTTTTCAAATTGCCGGTTTCCGGGATATTTTCCAGCATCACGGTTTTTTTCTGAAAACTATCGTTGGTTTCTTCTGCTTTGTTATAGGTATCGTTGATGGCGCTGGTGGCTTGTTCAATGACTTTATGCAGTTGCACATTAATTTTTTCAAACGATTCCAGCGACGAATTGCATATATATTTTTGATACAGATCGACGCTGATATCGCAATCAAATGGTTTCTGCTGTTTGATTAAAAAATTTACCGCGGCATTCAGCGTGGCGTTATGGCCGGCCACGTAGTCATACCAAATTGAATAATTGATGGGGTTGGCGGCTACGTTATGTTGCACCATCAGCGGCAGAATCTTTTTTAAATAACCGGCATTGAGCGAGGGGGAGAAATCGTAAGTCGGTATTAAGGAGGAACTATTACTCATGCAATGTTTATACAAGTGTTGGTGAGTTGGGCTTGAGATACCGAGTCTATCGCTGGCGCCAAATGTTAAAAAACTTTCGGCGGCAGCGTTAAGCGGCTTGGCATCACCAAACGAGAACTAAATCTTGGCATTAAACGTTAAAGGCTAATGTTCCAGCCTTGTATGTAAGTAAAAGTAACTTAAAACCAAAATTTTTCAACACGGGTGATTGACATTAATCGCCAGAAGTTGGGTGGTTTAGCGAAAAAATTGACAACCTATTAAAGTGGACCCCGAAAACCAGGCAGTAGTTTAAGCTATGCCCTGACGGAA
>CAIOHN010000029.1 GCA_903858105.1 uncultured Pseudomonadota bacterium
CTTGTTGAACTTCAGCGTTTGGGCGATCTGGAAATTGGAAATCGAGCCGGTAACACTGTTAATGTCCAAGCTAAAGCGCTGTACCCGTGTTTCATAGCTCAAAAAACCACCGCCTGGGCCGCGATCCGATAAACCCCACCACTCGTTGCGGTTGGTATCGTAATAAATATCCGAGAAGAAGCCGACTCGGCGATCAAAGGAATTGGCCAGATTGCTGGATAAATCCAGCGTATCGCCGGCAATGGCCAAACCATTGACGAAAGTCGGGCTAGCCAAGGCGGTATCGGCCAACAGCAGGCCGACCAGTAAAAATGTTGGTTTTATGCGCATATCGAGTACCTGATTTAGCGAAGTCTGTGACAAGAGTCTCAAACTTTATCCGGCATTTATTACACCAACGTGACACCACCTCGCCGGATCAACACCTTTAACACATCAACTTATCGGTACTTCTAAAAATAAAAAAAATGCCTGCTCCTTGCGGTTTGGATTGAGGGGGGAGATAAAACCAATAAGCTATTATCTGCTCAGCGTTTGAATTGCCCGACCAGTTGGT
Source organism: uncultured Pseudomonadota bacterium (assembly GCA_903858105.1). Taxonomy (GTDB): domain Bacteria; phylum Pseudomonadota; class Gammaproteobacteria; order Methylococcales; family Methylomonadaceae; genus Methylomonas. The sequence continues at coordinate 557 of CAIOHN010000029.1, forward strand.
TAAGCTGCGATGCCAGATTAACCAGTTCGTTACTCGCGGCATTGGTTTGCGCGGCATCCTGCGCAGTGCGTTCGGTCAAATGTCCAATATTGGCAATGCTTTGGCCGACATGTTGGGCGACGCGACTTTGATTATCGGCGGCTTGTGACATGCGTGAATTCAACTGGCGTATTTGCGTCACGCGTTCGGCAATCGCACTTAAACCATCGTCGGCACTTTGCACCTGCTCGCGGCGTTGCTCGGCGCTATTTTTGGCGTTAACCATGACTGTCACCGCATCCTTGGCCTCGCGTTGCAGTTGATCGATGATACTTTGAATTTCTTCGGTCGCTTGATGCGAACGAGTCGCCAAAGTGCGCACTTCATCGGCCACCACCGCAAAGCCTCTACCCTGCTCGCCAGCTCTGGCTGCTTCGATAGCCGCATTCAGGGCCAATAAATTGGTTTGCTCAGCCAAGCCTTTGATCACATCCAGTACCGCGCCAACACCATTACTTTTTTGATCCAGCCGTTTGATCACTTCTGAAGCGCGATCTATTTCATTGACCAGTTCGTTAATACCGTTAATGGCGTTTTTAGTGGTGGCCGCCCCCTGCGTCGCTTGCTGGTCAGCTTCGACAGAGGCTTGCGCTGCCCCAGTCGCACCGCCACGCACCTCTTGTACCGAGTTTTCCAACTCATGGATAGCCTGAATCACCGTCTCGGTTTCGCTGCGCTGCTGGGTAGCTGCTTGAGAGGTTTGCCGGGCGACGCTGGAAATTTGACTGGTTGCCGATGCCAACTGCTGACTGACCGAGGACACCTGGCCCAAACTACCGGCAAAATTAGCCAACATGCTATTAAAAGACTCGCTGACCTGGCCGATTTCATCGCCAGAATCGACGGGTAGACGCCGACGCAAATCAGATTGGCCAGCTATCGTATTTACCGTATCCCGCATTGCTACCAAGGGGTTAATGACTATTTTGCGCATCAACATATTCACCAGCAGCAAACCACCGGCAAACAATGCCAGGGAAAGACCGGAGGCAATCACCAAATCCCGGTTAATTTGTGCATCCAGATTGGCCAAGGAATAAGACACCCGCACGGCACCTAAAACCGTACCCTCGCTAACCGCGTGGCAAGTCAGGCAATTGGTGCCGCGAAAATTGGCGCTAGCTTTGATAGGCTCAAGCACGGTGATTAATCGACCTTTGGTATCGTCGCCAGACTGGGCAACACGTTCGCCGGCCAGCGCCCTATCATCCAGATTGTCGACAGGGCTTTGCTCGGATTTACCTGGCCCGTAAGCATCCACTATCCCCTTGCCGCGTATCAATCTCACTTCTGTAACGCTGGGATGCGAGCCGGCTTTTTCGCGCAGCACTTCGCCTTGCGCCATCGCGCCAGTCAGCATCAGCGTGTTAATACCGTCGAAGTAACTATTGGCAATATCCCTGGCTTTGTCGGTAGCCAAAGATAGCACCATGTCTTTTTGCCTTTCTGCCATAAACAGCGTGCTGACAAACATCAGCAATAAAAAAACACTGGCTATGCTAAGCAAAATTTTGGATTGGATAGTTGATTTATTATTCATATTATTATCACTAGCAATGAAGTAAAAGAGCATGCACAGGAGGACATAGGCAGTTAAAGGAAATTCATAAGTACGCTTGCCTGCGTATAGTAAATCTCCTGGCTTAAGCATAATTCAAATTTCGCAATTTAGCGTCACAAATAGCATTCCGCGACACAAGCGGCTATGCTGTTTTGCAAAAATTCTTAATATCCGTGTTTTTTGCAAATTAAATAGAAAGCAGCTCCACAAGATTCGCAAAAACAAACTACCCAGTTTGCCTAGCCCAGGAGAATGACCTTGGACGATTTTTTCGGTTTTATCGCTGTTGTCGTGGTGTTGGTGCCGATAGTTTTGATAGTGATGCTTGCCATGCTATTGGGCAGGCAAAAACGCGACTCGCAGGAAATCGCCGCCACCTTGCGCAGCATAGAATATGGTTTACGCGAAGACCGCAAAATACTACGAGATTTAGCCCACCGCCTGACCGAACCGCCCGTCGAAAAGCCGCAGCCAGCGCCGCAACCTGCGTTGTTTGAAGCGCAAACATCGGCAACCGAGCAAGTGTTAGTCGAGATAAAACCCAGCCCAGCCGCGGCTGAGCAGATTGAGCCTGCCAAAGATACCTTCATAAAACCGACGCCGTCCGTCACGCCCGACAATGGCTGGAATCAATCCCAATGGCAAGCCGCCGAGCCTAGCCGCTTTGAACTGGCTGCCAAGCAAATCCTGAAAGAAATCTGGAATTGGATCATCGTCGGCGAAGGTCATCGTCCAGAAGGCGTGGCGATGGAATATGCGGTTGCCAGCAATTGGTTGTTGCGCATCGGCGTACTGATTCTGGTCACCGGCATCGGCTTTTTCCTGAAATACTCTATCGACAATGGCTTACTCGGCGAGCAAGCGCGGGTAGCCTTATCGGTACTAGCTGGCGTTGGCATGATTATCGGCGGTGTGCGTTTGGTGGGCGGCCAATATCATTTGTTCAGCCAGGGCTTGCTCGGCGGCGGTATCGCCGTTATGTATTTCAGCGTATTTGCCGCGTTCAGTTTTTATCATTTACTGGCTGTCTATCCGACCTTTGCCTTAATGATATTGGTCACGGCTTGCGCAGCCGTGCTGGCGATCAGGCTGGACTCGATGCTGGTGGCGATTTTTGCCATCATCGGCGGCTATTGCACCCCTATTCTGCTGTCCACCGGCCAGGTTAACTTTCCCGGCTTGTTCAGTTACATGTTGCTGTTGGGCGTGGGCATTCTGGCGATTAATTGGTACAAGCAATGGCATTTGTTAAATTTCCTGAGCTTTTTCTTTAATTACCTGCTGTTCTTCGGTTCGATGCAGAACTATCAAGTCGAATATTTCTGGCAGGTACTGCCGTTTTTGACCGGCTTTTTTATTCTGTACTCGACCACGGTATTTTTGTTTTGTCTGGTCAACCAGGTCAAATCAAGCTTATTGGATTTGGTCGCCTTAATCTTCAACGCCGCGATTTTCTTCGGCACGGCTTATCATTTAATCGATGACGCCTACGGACAAATCTGGACGGCTTTGCTCTCCATAATGCTGGCGGCGTTCTACGTCGGTCATGTTTATTATTGTCTGGCACGGCGTCTGGCAGATCGGGAGATGCTGATCAGCTTTATCGGCTTGGCGGCGTTTTTTGTGACCATCACCCTGCCCTTGTTGTTCTCCAATCAATGGATCACGGTCAGTTGGTCGCTGCAAGCCTTGGTCATGCTGTGGATGGCCGGCAAATTACGCAGCGCGTTTTTGCAGCAAGTGGCTTATCTGCTGTATGTGATCGTGCTGCTGCGGTTTTGTTTTGTCGATTTGCCCGATCAATATGGCATGTCGATGGACAGCCAGCAGTCGCTTGGCGGATTCCTGCTAGGCTTGCTGGAACGGCTGATCAGTTTTGGCATTCCGATAATGTCTCTGGCGCTGGCCTATACCTTAATCGAAAAACCGGCACCGGCGTCTGCATTAGCTTGTGACAAGGCAAACGACGTACCGCTGTGGCTAAAAGATAACTGGCTGTTGCAAGTCATCCTGATTGGAGGTGCCGGCTTACTGTTCATCGTGCTGCAACTGGAGTTGTTCCATAGCTTTGGCTATTTGTATCCTCCACTGCAATTACCGGTATTAACCCTGGTATGGCTGGCCATGTGCTGGTTCTTGTTGATGCGCTATGTCGCCGGTTCCGGCGACTGGTTGTTACCTGTGATGCGCTTATTTTTAGTGGGCGTTTTCATCAAATTGCTGCTGTTCGATCTGCCCTCCTGGGATTTAACCCTGGGTCAAATCGCCGCCGACGACAGTTTGTTGAGCTTGCGTTACGGTGCCAGCTATTCGTTTCAATTAGCGGCGATGCGCTTTTTGGATTTTGCCGCCATCATCGGCTTTTTGCTATTTGCTTTGCAACGCCTGTCTAAAACCGGCACCGACATTGGCAACATGCGACCATGGTTGGGCGGCGCGGCGCTGATGTTGCTGTTTGGTTTTTTAAGCCTGGAAGTAAACTCGATCTTGTATCAATATGTGCCGGGTTTGCGTTCCGGCGGCGTCTCGATTTTGTGGTCCATTTTTGCCTTGACCCTGGTGTTTAACGGCATTACCCGCGGCATATCCAGCTTGCGGATGGTCGGTCTGGGCTTGTTTGCGCTGGTGGCCTGGAAGGTGTTTTTCATCGATCTGGCCCGCTTGGAACAAATCTACCGCATAGTGGCTTTTATCGTGCTGGGTATGCTGGCATTGGGCGGCGCGTTTTTTTACATGCGTTATCAACAAACCTTTATCGGCAATACCACCGACGAGAAATGACTATGATCGCCCGATTTGCCTGGATTTTTTGCCTGCTGTGTTCGCAAGTACAGGCCACCGAACCTGCCAACCAACGCTTCAGCCGCGACATCAGTTTTGCGGCCAGCGGTCAACAATTGCTGGCCGTGCCACTGGATAGCCTGGTTTACGCCAACAGTGCGGCGGATTTTCGCGATCTGAGGCTGATCGACCAAAACGGCAGCGAAACCCCGTATTTACTGCAAAAAATTGCCAGTCAACAGCCGGTTACCCGCCGCCAGCCTAGTCGCAGCGAAACCGTGGCCTTACAAAAATCCGGCGACGACGGTATCGTCATCAGCGTAAAACTGGCTAAAGATGCGGCGAATGCCGACGGCCTGAGCGTAGTGACCAGCCAACACGACTTTGAATACGAGTTGCAAATCCACGGCTCCAACGACGGCCAAACCTGGCAACTACTGACCGACAAAGCCCTGATTTTTGATTACTCGCGGCATATGAATATAGGCAATCGCGATATTGCCTTGCCAGCCAACAGCTACCGGCAATTTAAAATATTCGTAGCCAAGGCCAGCCAAACCCGCGCCGCCGAAATACTGGCATTAACCCGCACCTTACACGGTAGCGAGGAATTGCAACGCCAGGAAACCACCAATCTGCGTACCGAACCATTGCATATCGAGCGCATCGAGTTATGGCACAAGCATAGCGAAACCTTGGCTGGCGACAGCCAGACATTCGAGTACCCGATTACCGGTTTTAAAATCAGCCACGATGCCGAGCATAAAACCAGCGTGATTGAAGTAGACAGCCACCGGCAGCCCTTGACCGGCTTATTGCTAAAAATCGATACGCCCAATTTCAACCGCGCGGCACAAGTACAAATCCCCTTGTTGCAAGGCATCGAAACCCGAATGCAGACTATCGGCAGCGGCACTTTGGACGCCTTGCACTTTCAGGATATTAATCGCGACCAAACTGAAATCAACTTTCCGGAGCAACGCCAGCCACATTATCGGATAGTAATTGAAAATCAAGACAACCCGCCGCTGCATATCAACACCGTGGTCGGCACCGGCCTGGGCTATCAACTGTTGTTTCTGCCGCAAGCAGGATTTAGCTACCGACTGTTTTACGGTGCAGAGCATTTAGAAAAACCGAACTACGACCTTGCATCTTTTCAGGAATTACTGCGTCGCGGCTATCAAAGTAGTTCTGGGCAGTTAGGCGCAGAGACCGCAATCTCGCCGCTCGCTGACCATTTTAATTGGGCTGAATTTTTGAATGGCTCCTGGTTTCTGGGCGCGGCGATTGTATTGATGGTCATCGTCCTGGCCTGGAGTTTGTATCGGGTGGGTAAACGGCTAGGTGATATGCCTGACTCTAACCGCCCAGAATAGTTAGCAGCTTACTTCGGCTGCTGTACATCCACGCTTTCCAGCATCAAACTGGCCAGCCTGTTACCGGCTTCGATTAAAGGATGAATCGCAAAGTTGGCACCTGCCCGTAACAGTTGCCGTTCCTCCTCGCCGTGATAACAAATGCTGCTTATCTGACCGGTAAAGCCACGCTTTCTGAGTTGGCCGACAGCCATGAGCCGCACCTTAAACGACGGCACGGTAAGCAGAACGCCTTTGACTCTTTGCAAAGGCAAACCTGTCCACAATTCGCTATCCTCCGCATCGCCGTAAACCACCCGCCGACCGGCGGCAAGATGATATTCCAACACGGTGGGGTCAGAATCCAGACCGACTACGCGCTGATCTTGTTTGCATAAGGTTTTATAGATAACGCTTCCGGTGCGGCCCATGCCAATCACCAGCCATTCGGCGGCCCCGAAAGAATCCGGCAAACGATCAGGATGCCAGGATTTTTTCTCGAAACGCACCAATACCGGCTCGGCCCAGGTAAATATTCTATGTGAGTAGTAATTGAGCGGTGCGGCGATAGCCAATGATCCGGCCACCGCCAAGCTGATGACAGCATTCCACTCGGCAGGCAGTAGTTGGGCTTTAACCACTGCGCCGGTGGTGATTAAGGCAAATTCGCTGTAGGTCATTAGCACCAGTGACGAAACAAAAGCCGTACGCGCCCGCAATCCAGACAGTAAAAACAAACCAAAAAACAGCACACCCTGCAACGGTAACAAGGCCAGCAGTTCCAGCGCGTTGATAAGTTGGGCGTGATTCGGCAAGTCGCTTAAGCCTATCTGCAAAAAGAAGGCGACCAGAAACAATTCCTTTAAGCCCCAAAGCCGTTCGGTTAACTCATTAATTCTGGGATGATTACCCAGCATGATGCCCGTCAACAAGGCACCAATATCAGCAGCTATACCCACACTTTCTGCGGCCACACCGCCCGCTAGCGCCAAGGTAACGCCCAGTAGCAACTTAAGCTCCGATGAGCGACTGGCCGACAACATGCGATGCGCCAGGGGTCGTAACAGCGGCAACAGGAAAAGCGCCAAAGCCCACGGTGTAGGCTGCTTACCTTCGGCCAGCGCCAGCAAGCCTATGGCGACAATGTCCTGCAAAATCAGGATACTCATCACATCCCGACCATGAAATGACGACAACTCGCCGCTGTCTTCCAGCACCTTGATTGCCAATACCGTACTGGAAAATGCCAGACTGACACCCAGTACCAAGCCGCCGGTCACATGCTCGTCCAGCCAGAAAAATACCAGCGCCGAGATCACGGCCATCATGCACAAATGCAAGCCGCCAACGCTAAGTACTTCGCGGCGCAGCAAAGAACTGGGCTTAAGTTTCAAGCCGACCGAGAACAGTAATAGCTCTATACCCATATCGGCAATGTGCGCCAGGTCGGATAGCGGTGCTATGCCCATGACATTTAAAACATAGCCTGCCGTCAGATAGCCTACCAATGGCGGCAAGCTCAATCGACTGGCAATCAGTCCAGTGAAATACGCCGCGCTAAGCCAGATTAATTCCATCATCTCCATTAACCAAAAACCTTGTGATACCTGAATCCTAACCTGTTTTTAGCGCTGTCTGGCTATTTTTTGGCTGTACCAGCGTAGATCCGGCTGTATGATGCAACTTGGCTGAGACATAACAGCTCCAGCCTGTTTTAACCCCAAGCTGGTGCTGCCGATGAATCACCCCGAATTTCCGTTAAACGCCAATCTGACTTATCTCAATCACGCCGCCGTCGCGCCCTGGCCAAAACGCACCAGCGCGGCGGTGATTCAGTTTGCCGAGCAAAACTGCCAGTTTGGTTCGCACTTTTATCTGGATTGGCTGAAAAAAGAAAACCTGATACGCAGCCAATTGCAAAGCTTGCTGAATGCCGGCTCGCCTGACGATATTGCGCTGATCAAAAATACCTCAGAAGGGTTGTCATTTGTGGCTTACGGCCTGCCCTGGCAAACTGGCGACAATATCGTCTCCAGCAACGAAGAATTCCCGTCCAATCGACTGCCCTGGCAATCACTAGCCAATCAAGGCGTGGAATTTCGTCAAGCCGATCTGCACAGCACCGCCAGCCCGGAAGATGCATTATTTGCGCTGGTCGATCGACATACCCGCTTGCTGACTATCAGCTCTATTCAATTTGCCTCCGGCTTGCGCATGGATTTACAGCGTATCGGCGAGTTTTGCCGGCAACGCGACATTTTGTTTTGCATCGATGCCATTCAAAGCCTGGGAGCGGTGCAGTTTGACGTACAGGCTTATCACGCGGATTTTGTGATGGCCGATGGCCACAAATGGATGTTCGGCCCGGAAGGACTAGGGGTGTTTTACAGCCACCCGCAAGCCCGCGAGAAATTGCGACTAACCCAATACGGCTGGCACATGCTTAAAGATACGCATAACTATGAAAACCTGCCCTGGGAAATTCATCCCACTGCGCGGCGTTTTGAATGCGGTAGCCCCAATATGTTGGGCATTCATGCGTTCTCGGCCAGTTTATCCCTGCTGCTGGAAACCGGCATGGCCGCAGTTGAGGCGCTGGTGCTTGAACGTAGCGATTATTTAAAGCAAGCCATCCAGGCAAACCCTAAATTAGAGTTGCTATCCGCTTGCCGCAGCCATTTGAAATCCGGGATAGTTTTGTTCAAACATCGGACACTGCCTAACGAGACCTTATATAAACATCTGCAACAAAACGGTGTCGTCTGTGCCTTGCGCGGTGGCGGTGTTCGGTTCTCACCACATTTTTACAACACCTTGTCAGAATTAGATTACGCGCTTGAATTAGCGTCGACCTGATTTAATATCAGTTAAATGTTTGATGTTTTCAACTTTCAAATGCTGGCCTCTGACCAGTGCGAGAATCCTACCCGGCGTTCCCACAAGCACTGTAGGCTGCTTTTTAGCGAGCTGTTTGATTTGCTCTTGGATAGGCTAGCCACCATACAAAACCTACAC
>CAIOHN010000030.1 GCA_903858105.1 uncultured Pseudomonadota bacterium
GCTGATGCGCTGTTGTGTTTGCGGTAATGCCATGGCTGGTCTCGCGTTTTTTATCGGAGTAACTAATTTTAGCAGTCGCAACATAGTCGATTGCAAGCGTGGTCGTCAAGTCGCTGAATCGGGCCGACAAACTGGTAATAACGCACTTGCAGCCAATAGCCCGGCCCTGTATCGTTGCGCTACTCTATTTGCGACCGTTGACTTGCCATGCCCGATTCCGCTCCAAAAAAACTGATCCTGGTCGACGGTTCGTCGTTTCTGTTTCGCGCTTTTCATGCCGTGCCGCCGCTGACCAATGCCCAGGGCCAGCCTACTAACGCCGTTTACGGCGTCTCTAACATGCTGCGCAAGCTGATCAACGATTACGATACGCCCTACGTTACCGTGGTGTTCGATGCACCGGGCAAGACGTTTCGGCATGATTTATACGATCAATACAAAGCGCACCGGCCACCTATGCCGGATGATTTACGAGTGCAGATTGAGCCTTTGCACGAGCTGATTCGCGCCCTGGGTTTGCCTTTGATTATCGAGCATGGCGTCGAGGCTGATGATGTGCTGGGTAGTTTGGCGCAAAATGCCGCTCGCCAGGGATTACATGTAGTTATTTCTACTGGCGACAAAGATATGGCGCAGTTGGTTAACGAGCAGATAACCCTGGAAAATACCATGACCGGCACGGTGATGGACATTGCCGGGGTTCAAGAAAAATTCGGCGTTCGCCCGGAGCAAATTATCGATTATCTGGCTTTGATGGGCGACGCCGTGGATAACATTCCCGGTGTTCCCAAAGTGGGCCCCAAAACCGCCGCCAAATGGCTGCAGGAATACGGCACTCTGGATAATCTAATCGCCAACGCCGACGAGATTAAAGGCAAAATTGGTGATAATTTGCGCAATGCTTTGCAGCAGTTACCACTGTCGCGTGAGCTGACCACCATCAAATGCGATGTGGCTTTGCATTACAGCCTGGAGGATTTGACCCGCAAGCAGCCAGATATTGCCGCCTTGAAACAGCAATTGGGCAGTCTGGGTTTTAGCAGTTGGCTGAAAACCTTGAATGGCGATGCCACAACGCCTGCACCCGTAGCGGCAAGCAATCCCAGCGTCACCGCGCCCGTTGAATCAGCCGCGCCGGTCGAAAAAGACTATCAAACCATTCTTAGCCAAGCCGATTTCGACGGCTGGCTGGACAAACTCAAGCAAGCCGAGCTATTTGCCTTTGACACCGAAACCACCAGTTTGAACTACAGCGATGCGCAAATCGTCGGCGTGTCGTTTGCGGTGGATGCAGGCCAAGCTGCTTATCTACCCCTGGCGCACGATTATGCCGATGTGCCCACTCAGCTGGATAGACAAAGCGTGTTGCAAAGCCTGAAACCTTTGCTGGAAGACCCGGATAAAGCCAAACTAGGGCAAAATCTAAAATACGACGCGCATGTACTGGTCAATCACGGTATTACGCTGCGCGGCATCAAGCACGACACCATGCTGGAATCGTATGTGCTGAACAGCACGGCGACCAAACATAATATGGATGATCTGGCCAAGCATTACCTGGGCCTGGACACTATTCATTTTGAAGATGTAGCCGGCAAGGGCGCCAAGCAAATCGGTTTTCAGGAAGTGGCGATAGAGGTAGCCAGCGAATACGCCGCCGAGGACGCCGACATCACCCTGCGTCTGCACCAAACCCTATCCGCGCACCTGCAACAGCAGCCCCGTTTATGGGCGTTGTACAACGAAATCGAAGTGCCCTTGATCAGTGTACTGGCGCGCATCGAAGAGAACGGCGTGTTGATCGACAGCGCCATGCTGGCTCAGCAAAGTCTGGAGCTGGCCAATCGGATGATAGGTATCGAGCAGCAAGCGCACGATCTGGCTGGCTCGGCGTTTAACCTTGGCTCGCCCAAGCAGATTCAGGAGATTTTATACGATAGATTGAAACTGCCGGTGTTAAAGAAAACCCCGAAAGGTCAGCCTTCTACCGACGAATCGGTATTACAGGAATTGGCGGTGGACTATGCCTTGCCGCGGCTGCTGTTGGATTTTCGCGGCATGAGTAAGCTTAAATCCACCTACACTGACAAACTGCCGCAGCAGGTCAACGCGCGCACCGGTCGGGTGCATACCTCGTATCATCAGGCGGTGGCGGCTACTGGGCGCTTGTCGTCATCCGATCCCAATTTGCAGAATATTCCGATTCGTAGCGAAGAAGGTCGCAAGATTCGCCAGGCCTTTATCGCCCCGCCGGGCTATAAAATTGTGGCTGCCGACTATTCGCAAATCGAGCTGCGCATCATGGCGCATTTGTCCGGCGATGCTGGTTTGTTAGCGGCGTTTTCGCAGGGCGTGGACGTGCATAGCGCCACCGCCGCAGAAGTGTTTGAAGTGCCGCTGGATCAGGTTACCCATGATTTGCGCCGTTCCGCCAAAGCCATTAATTTTGGTTTGATTTACGGCATGTCGGCGTTTGGTCTGGCGCAGCAATTGGGCTTGCCGCGTAATCAAGCGCAGGCGTATATCGATCTGTATTTCAGCCGCTACCCCGGCGTAAAACAGTATATGGATAGCACGCGCGAATTAGCCAAGCAGCAAGGCTATGTCGAAACCATTTTCGGCCGCCGTCTGTATTTGCCGGAGATTAATTCCCGCAACGCCGCCATGCGCCAGTATGCCGAGCGCACCGCCATCAACGCGCCGATGCAGGGCACCGCTGCCGATATTATCAAGCGGGCGATGCTTGGCTGCGACGCCTGGATCGCCGTAGCCAAGCCTGACGTGAAGATGGTCATGCAAGTACATGACGAATTGGTGTTTGAAGTCGCCGAAGCGCAATTGCTCAATAGTATTGAAAGCATACGCGGGATTATGTCGGATGCGGCCGATTTGCAGGTGCCCTTGCTGGTGGAGGTCGGTAGCGGCGAGAATTGGGACGAAGCGCATTGATTAGCCCAAAGGATCAATCGGCATGAAATTCAAATTTTGGGGTGTACGCGGCTCGATTGCCACGCCAGGGCCTACTACCGTCAAATACGGCGGTAACACCACTTGCATAGAAATTACCAGCAGCGCAGGTGATCTGATTATTTTGGATGCAGGCACCGGGATTCATAGCCTTGCGCAAAGCTTGCCGCGGCAGGCGTTGACTGCGCATATCCTGATCACGCATACCCATTGGGATCACATCCAGGGCTTACCGTTTTTTCTGCCCATGTTCAAAGCCGGCAATCAGATCAATATTTATGGCGGGTTGGAGCCGTTGACGCATCAAGGCATTGAGCGGGCGATGCATGTGCAGTTGCAGCACAGCTATTTTCCGATTAGCGAAGCCCAGTTAAAAGCCAGTGTACATTATTTTACCTTGAAGGCCGGTGTGACCATCAATGTCGGCGCGGTGCGGGTGACGCCGATAGTCTTGAATCATCCGGTGTACAACTTTGGTTATCGAATAGACGACAGCGATGGCAGCTCTTTATTTTTTACCGGCGATTACGAGCCGCAGCTCAATCCCTATCAACCCGATCATCCGGGCTACCAGGCCATGCAGGAATTAATCGAGCAAAAGCGCGAGGAGGTCATCGCGGCGATGAGCGGGGTTGATGCCTTGATCATGGATAGTTCCTACACCGATGCCGAATATGCGCTGAGATACGGCTGGGGCCATGGTACTTATCGCTCGGCTATGAATTTCGCAGAGCAGGCGGGCGTTAAACGCTTGTTTTTAACGCATCACGAACCCACCCGCAGTGACACCGAATTGGAGACAATTTATCAATCGATTTTGCAGTCGGGCGAAACGGATTTTGCGGTGTATTTAGCCAAGGAAGGGGATTTGTATGATTTGAAAGCGGGTTCGGAAGCAGCGCAAGCGGTAAAAGTCTAAATTTAACCCGCCAATGAGTTTTGCGGTTTTGGGTTTGATTTGGATGTTGGATTTTGTGAGATTACGAACGGCAACTTTCGCGAACCTTGCGCTTCAC
>CAIOHN010000031.1 GCA_903858105.1 uncultured Pseudomonadota bacterium
ACCGCCAGTTGCAAAGTCGGACAACCAACGAAACACCGTGCGAATGTTTACGCCCATCGCTGCCGCCACACTGGCCGCCGTCTGCCCATTTTTCACCGCTTTGACCGCCTGCTGCCGCATCACTTGCAGAGTATGGTGATCGATTTCTCGGCCGTCTGAATCTCGTTTACATTTCATGGGGATATTATCCCATGAATATGACTTAACTTATTTTAAGAGAAGTATATTATCGATGTCGTTTCAGTGGCCTTGAATGTTTTGGAGCCATCAGGGTTTTTGTGTAGAATTCAACCTTTGTTAAAGGAAGCTAACCCGCCATGTCAGACGACTTGATCAGCCAATTGAAAACCATGCTTATCGATGGATTACGCCTTGAAGACATCGTTCCCGATGATCTTTCGGCCGATACCCCGCTTTTCAACGGCGGCTTGGGGCTGGATTCGATTGATGCACTGGAAATTGGTGTGATGCTGGATCGGCAATTTGGGGTCAAAGTGACTTCGGGCGACGAAAAAAATAATCAAATCTTTGCTTCTTTACGATCTTTAGCCGAGTTCGTGTCTGCAAACCGTACCCGATAATTCGGGGTTCATAGGCTTTCGCCTGGGTTTGACAACCTTTCCTGGTGGCTAGATGTTAAAAGCTTTAAAAGCGACCTTAATCACCTGCCTGTTTCTGGCTTACCCATTTTTAAGCGCCTACCTTGCTCGGCAAGGTTATTCGGGATTCATTCTGGTGGTATTTGCCGGATTGACGCTTTGGCGCGGCATCAAAATGAAAAAAACGCTATGGCGCGCTGTGGCTTTTGCTTTGGCAATCAGCTTGTTGCTGGGTGTGTATTTTGCCAATGTCTATTTGGTGTGGTTGATACCGTCTTTAGTTTATCTATGGCTGACTTTTTTGTTTGGCTATACCTTGCGCTTTCCCCCTTCAATTTGCGAACGTCTGGTGCGACTGCAGTTTCCCGAATTCAAGCCCGGCATAGCCGAATATCTGCAGCAAGTCACTTGGGTGTGGGCAGTTTTTTTTGCCGTTAACGTCCCGGTCTGCGCCTTATTACCTATCCTGGTCGGGCAAGATGCCTGGGCTTTATATACAGGCTTATGGGTGTATGTGCTGATGTTTTTGTTGATGCTGGCGGAGTGGTTTTATCGTCGTAAGCGCTTCCCGGATCTGGAGATTCCACCGATGATGGAAACCGCTCGCTGCTTTGCCTTACAGGGACATAAAGCCTTCAAGGACATTTGGTCATGACTTGGTATTTAGCGCTACTGATGTGGCTGATTCCGATATCGGGGATATGCGACGATAGCAAGCTTGATCAGGTGCTAGGGCATTTTGCTCAGGATCAACAAGGGATTTTCAATTACCAGGAAACCCGCCATCTGGAACTTGTATCTTCGCCCTGGCATGGTGAAGGCCTGATGCTGACAGCTCCTGACGGCAGCCTGGTTAAATTGCAACTGCAGCCTGAGCGCATCATCATGGCGATGAGCGGTGACAATTTATACTATTGGCATCCAGGGCAAAATCAACGTCACAACATGCCGATCAGTTTTGGCGAAGATGCGGCCCGACAAATTCTGATTTTCCGGCAAATTCTCCAGGGCCAACTCAGCTCATTGCAACAACAATACGACCTGACTGCCGATACCGACGGACAAAACTGGTCTTTGCAATTACGCCCTAAACCCTCGACTGAGCAGTTTATCTCCGTGATTAGCATTTCCGGTAATCAACAGCAGCGGCAGATCGTGATCCAGAAAAGCGACGGCGAGTCCAGCGAATACCGTATCGAAAAAGCCGATCCTCAAATCACAGCTCAATACAGCATCAGCCAGCTGCTGCAGGAAGCCAGCGGGGAATAACTTGTCTCTTCAATGGCGTAAACGCTGGTTTTTGTTGTTAATGCCTTGCCTTTTGGCCATCACACTGTGGCAAATTCGGGTGGAATCGGATTTAAATGCCTTTTTCACCAGTACCGAGGGTGCCGATTCGCGTTTATTGGCCAATCTGCTGCAATCCGGTGAATTGTCACGACGTTACCTGCTGGTCATCGAGCCTGCAAACCCCATAAACCACGACAGTACCAGCAGCCTTTCGGCATCAGCATTCGCGGCGGAGCTTGTCAAGCAATGGCAGGTCTTAGCGGGCGTTGAACGGGTATGGTACGCCAATCAACCGCCCGCAGACTGGCTGGCGGCTGTGCAATCCTATGCGCCTTACTACAGCCAGGTATACAGCCTCAACCCCGAACAGGATGCGCCTGATTTATTGGCGACTGATGGTCTGGCCAAACGTGCGGATGTTTTAAAACAAGCCTTGTTATCACCACAAGCCGCTGTGGTCAAAGCGGTTGCCAAGCAGGATCCTTTATTGCTGTCGCTGCAAGGCTTTAAAAATTTACAGCAACAATTTCAGGCCACCGCTAAAAATAGCCATGCCATTGCCTTGATCCTGCAAAGCAAACCACCGGCTTTGGATTCAGAAGCCCAGCAACAATTGCAAACCACCATACGCTCGGTATTTGATGTCGCCAATGCTCAATCGGGCGCGCAGTTTCGTTTATCCTGGGCCGGTGTACCGGTATTCAGTGTCGCAACGCAT
>CAIOHN010000032.1 GCA_903858105.1 uncultured Pseudomonadota bacterium
ACGACATATTAACGTCAGTGCTATCGGCCTGTTGAATACGCCGCACCGCACAGATGGCTTCATCCCGCATAATGTCTTGCCATACGGCGACAGCTTGCTTGGTAAACAGCGGTTGCATCAAACGCCTTTGCTTCGTCCAGGTTTCACGGTGGCTATTGAACAGACCATCGCCAAACATGGGTTTTTTGACATCGTGCAACGAATCCCGGCTGATCATGCCTTTGGCTTCATGACTAAAAATCTCTTCAAAACACTCGGGCTTGGAGACAAACAACAATTTTTTACTAAAAAAACGGGTTTTCACATAGCCTTGATGGCTATTATGAATAGCCATCAAGGCTGCGGTCGGATTAATCAAAAGTTGTAATAAATGAAAAAACATAACGCAATTAACTTTGGGAATAGGTGTTTATAAAAGTATAGACAGCCAGAATCAACGGCAAGCGTAAATCATACTACAACATTAACAATCAGACTAAGCGGCTGAACCATTTGCGGGAGTAGCGAAAATGAGCGGCAGTAGTTATCAAACCTTAATGAATGATGTCTTAAAACAGTTTGCCCACGCACTTGGTTGCCACTCAAAGCCCCGGAATCCCCATCTGCTGAATATGCACCGCATTATCGCCTTCTTCGTAAGCCAGCATTTTGCCGTCGCGCTGCCAGATTTTAAACGCCAGCGCGTAGGACAACACTCTGATCGGATAATCGCGCGGCAGGGTTTGTAGATAAGGTTGCATGGTCACAAAATCGGTGGTGCCGTATTGCTGCATGATGAAGCGCAAGCCGCCGTTGCGCGGGCCTATGTTATACGCCAGCAAGCCCAGGAATAAATCGCCGTTCATTTGCTGTAAATAATGTTTAAAGGTGGCAGCGGCGATGAAGGCGTTGTGGCGGGCGTCGGCTACTTGCGGCTCGGCGACGCCGAGTTTGCGCGCGGCTTCGGTGGTGATGAATTTGGGCACAGCGGTAATTTGGAACAAGCCTTTCCCGCCGTCGTGACTGTCGCGCGGCATAAACGACGATTCGGTCGCGGCTATGCCTTGCAGTAAATTAACATCCACCGCAAACGCTCGCGCCGCTTCGCTAATGGCTGGATTAAACGCCTCGGCTCGCGCCATCATTTTTTGCAAGCCGCCATTGTCGTGACGCCGATACGCGGCATAAACCTGATGCGCCAGAGTAACGCGTTCCGCTTCCTGTTTGCCGCCCACCAGGGTACGAAAGTGAGTGAACACCGGGATATAGCCATCGTGCATCACAAACCAGCCGCTGGAGCAGGCCAAAATCAAAGCCAGCGCCGCTGGCAAATATTCCAACCGCCCACCCAACCAGCCGCGCAAGCGCGACCAGCCCAGCAATACCGCAGCCGTCGCCAGCATTAAAATCACCACCCCCAGCGCAAACGGCAGCAAGCTGGTAAAAAACCCGGAACCGGACAACCAACTGGCTGAATAACCCAGCATGAACATGGTGACTAACACCGCCGCAATTGCCAAGGCCAAGCCTTCCAGCGCCAACAGCCACCAGTTTATTTTACGCGCCACGACTTTACGCCGCGATTTGCGCGGTGATTTGCGCTTGACGGCTTGGCTGGGCTTAGTCTGGATTTTGGCTGCGGTGATGGGCCGGGTCATTAAATAAATAATCGGAAAAAGTGAAGAGCAAAAAGGCTGGCGCTGGCATTTAAATTTACAGCCGGTATATTGCTTGCAAAAAACCATCGCCTTACCACTACTATAAAGCAGGCCGACAATCATGCACAACGCCTTCCGCCCGGCCTGGTGGCTGAACAGCCCGCATTTGCAAACCATTTATCCGGCCCTGATGCGCTGCACATCAACGCCCAGCGATATAAGTCGCGAGCGTTTGACCACCCCCGACGGCGATTTTTTGGACATCGATTGGTGCGATAACGGCGAGCAAGCCTTGGTGATTTTACTGCACGGTTTGGCTGGCAGTAGTCGATCTGGCTATATCCAGGGTTTGCAGCACATGCTGCCCGCCAAAGGTTTTGCCAGCGTGGCACTAAATTTTCGCGGTTGCAGCGGCGAGATGAATCGCAGGGCGCGTTGTTATCACTCCGGTGAAACCGAGGATATCGACTTTTTATATGGCGTTTTGCGGCAGCGTTTTCCAAATCGGCCAATGGCGGCGATTGGCTTTTCGCTGGGTGGCAATGTGTTACTAAAATGGCTGGGCGAGCAAGGCTATACCGTTGATTTACGCGCCGCAGTCGCCGTATCGGTGCCCTTGGTGCTGAGCGAATGCGCCAGCAAACTGGACCACGGTTTTTCCAAAATCTACCGCGACTATCTGCTGCGGGATTTAAAACACTACATGCGCGACAAACACCAGCATTTGCAAAACATCGGCCAGCACGACCAAGCCCAACTGATCAGCCAACTCGGCGACATCACCAGCATCAAGTCTTTCTGGCAATACGATGACCGCGTCGTCGCCGGTTTGCACGGTTTTGCCGATGCCCACGATTATTATCAGCGCAGTAGTTCCCGGCAGTTTCTAAAACAGATTCGTGTGCCAACGCTGGTATTGCAAGCCAAAGACGATCCGTTTATGACCGAACGGGTGCTACCGACTAAAGCCGAGCTATCCGAACAAGTGCAACTGGAAGTATCCGCCGGCGGCGGGCATGTGGGGTTTGTGGGCGGTTCGCTGTTTAGACCAAGTTACTGGCTGGAGGAACGCATAGGCCGATATTTACAAGAATATTTGCAACCTATCAGCGATTAACAGCATTAATCTCTGCGATTACAACTCATCGCCTGTCAACGGCTCGCGTTTGGGCACTGTGGCGAGAATAGTCTGAAAAGCTGTTTTATCTGCCCGTTGGGCACACGCCAGCAAATATTCTTCGGTGGCGATGGCAGAGACTTTTTCAGCGACAGCGCTGGCAATAAATTGATTAATGGACACGCCTTCCTTACTCGCCAACTCTTTAATGTGGCGGTGGATAGAATCCGGCAACCTCAGACTTAATGCACTCACGGTAATCGCTCCAATAGGGTTTTTGGCGTAATGGCTTCGACGCCAAATTTTTCGATGCGGACAAAATCTTTTAAATTATGGGTAACAATGGTGTTTACTCGACCTGCAATTGCAAGTTCCAAGACCAGATCGTCTTTTGGGGTCGGCAAATATGGACGCCATAAAAAATACACCCTTTGGTGGCGACTGAATATACAAAGATTATCCAATACGATATCAATTTCAGGTTCAGTCAATTGCAACATATTCCGATTGCGCTTCAGCACATCTTCGTACTCAAATAACAGCGGTGTCGACATTACCAACTGCAAATGCCCGGAAACCAGAAGCTCTAAAAGTTTAAACGACGCTCCGCTTGCGGAATATAGTCCCGCGAACAGTACGTTGGTATCCATTATAATTTCAGACATACCATATACGGTATCACTATATAATGACTCTACCAAATCCTTCCTGCGCAATAAGTTGTTTTAAAACGTTTCTCTAAGGAGTTTTATGCCCACAAACCACTCCCAAGTCCTATTCCTCTGCACCGGCAACTACTACCGCAGCCGCTTTGCCGAATATCTGTTCAATCATCACGCACCAAACCACACGCAATCCTGGCAGGCTTTTTCGCGCGGACTGGCGATTGAATTACTGGATGACGACGCCGGGCCGCTGTCGCCGCATACCATACATGGCTTGGGCTTAAGGGATATTCCCGTTGACCCGGTGCGCGCGCCGATTGCTTTGACAGAACAAGATTTGCTTGCCGCCAAGCACATCGTCGCACTGAAACAAACCGAACACAGGCCATTGATGCATCGGCGCTTCCCTGACTGGATTGAGCGTGTCGAGTATTGGCAGGTTGACGATATTGAAGACGCGCATCCCAGAGATGCTTTGCCACAGATAGAAGCGGCGGTTTTTGAATTGCTGCGGCGTTTGACCAAGGCTTAATAGAAGGTGCAAAAACCGACTTTGGAACTTGTAGCGCAAAGCCCAATCTTTTAACAAACAGCAGCGACATAGCGCAGCCTCGGCGCGGCTCTGTGTTACTATTTTGTGCACTTATCTTGCCTTTTAACTCAGATGGCTCCTAGCAAACCAACGCAATTAATAGACCGCTTCGGCAGAGTGGTTAACTACCTGCGGGTATCGATTACCGACCGCTGTGATTTCCGCTGTGTGTACTGCATGGCGGAAGATATGGTGTTTCTGCCGCGCAAACAGATTCTGAGTCTGGAAGAAATCAGATTTATCTGCGAAGCCTTTGCCGAACTGGGCGTGAGTAAAATCAGAATCACCGGCGGCGAACCGCTGGTACGCAAGGGCGCTTTGGGCCTTTTGCAAGACTTGAGCCGCATAGCCGGTCTTAACGAGTTGGTGCTGACCAGCAACGGCTCGCAGTTAGCGGACATGGCCGACGATTTGAAAGCTGCTGGTGTGAAACGCATCAACATCAGCCTGGATACTTTAGACCCGGACAAATTCAAAGCCCTGACCCGCACCGGCGATCTGGCGCAGGTTTTAAAAGGCATCAATAAAGCCAAAGATGCTGGATTTGGGCGCATCAAGCTGAACGCGGTGATCTTAAAAAACCGCAATCATCTGGAAGTCGGCGATTTGGTGCAATTTGCAGTCGAGCATGGCATCGATATCAGCTTTATCGAGGAAATGCCCTTGGGCGCCGTGGATAATCACCATCGCGGCGACGCGTATTATCCCAGCGATTTGATCAGACAGGATTTGCAACAGCGCTTTGCGCTTGAGGCTATCGCTGATTCTACCGGTGGCCCATCGGCTTATTACCGGATCGACGGCGGCAACAGCCGGGTGGGATTTATCTCGCCGCACAGCGCCAATTTCTGCGCCAGTTGCAACCGGGTGCGGCTAACTGCCGAAGGTCGCTTGCTGCTGTGTTTGGGCAACGAACATTCGGTCGATCTAAAACAAGTGGTCAGAGATCATCCCGGCGATAAGCAGGCGCTGAAAGCAGCCATAATCGCGGCTATGCTTATCAAGCCCGAAAAACACGAATTTAACATTCACGAACAGCCGGTCATTCTGCGGCACATGAACGCAACCGGCGGCTGATAAACGGAGGACATCATGTCGGACAAAGCTTTTCACATCATCGCCGAGGCGCGGCGCAACAAAGAAGAGCGGGAAAAAGGCTATCGCGAGCAAGCCTTAAAGCTTTACCCGTGGATTTGCGGGCGCTGTACCCGCGAGTTTGATCATAAAAATCTGCGCGAATTAACCGTGCATCATGTCAATCACGATCACGACCATAATCCGCCTGACGGTAGTAACTGGGAATTATTGTGCGTGTATTGCCACGATAACGAGCACCAACGTTACGAAGAACAAAGCCGCTTCGGCAGCAAATCCAACAGCGACGGTAAAGCGCCAGTTGCCACTTTTAGTCCCTTTGCCGATCTAAAAAACCTGATGAAAAAAGAATGAATCCAAATAAATGCGTGTGGGCCCAAGGCAGCACCAACGAGGAACATTACCACGACACCGAGTGGGGCGTGCCGCAACACAGCGAGCGCGTGTTGTTTGAATTTTTGGTACTTGAGGGCGCACAGGCCGGTTTAAGTTGGCGCACCATCCTCGATAAACGCCCGGCTTACCGCGCCGCTTTCGATCATTTCGATCCGGTTAAAGTCTCCCGCTACAATCAACAAAAACTGGCAGCTTTAATCCAAAATCCTGACATTGTCAGAAATCGTTTAAAAATCCAGTCGGCTGTGGTCAATGCTCAGGCGTTTTTAAAAGTTCAGCAAGAATTTGGCAGCTTTGACAAATTTATCTGGAGTTTTGTCGATGGCGAGCCACGGCAGAACCATTGGCAGGAGCACAGCCAATTGCCGGCTTACACCGCAGAATCGGAGCAGATGAGCAAGGCGTTGCAAAAACGTGGATTCAAATTTGTCGGTAAAACCATCTGCTATGCTTATATGCAAGCGGTGGGCATGGTCAACGATCACACCGTCGATTGTTTCCGCCATGAGCAACTAAACCCCACCCCATAATGAGCTCTGAACCCCTAGCCGCAGACTATCAAACATTAATCGACAATAGCCAAAGCCTGATAATTGCCAGTTGCGCTGAAAACGGTGCGGCTCTGGCTAGTTATGCGCCGTTTTTAGCGTTTGAAAATGCGTTTTACGTCTACCTCAGCCAACTGGCGCAACATACCGCTAATATGCTGCGGCACCGTCAGGCTTCTATTATGTTTATTGAGCCGGAAGCCGATGCGCACAATGCGTTTGCCAGACGGCGCCTGGTGTTGGATTGTACGGTCGATGAAATTGCCAGGCAGCACTCGGCCTATGAACAGTTGCTTGATCAAATGCAAAATCGGCTTGGCGATACCTTGGGTGTGCTGCGTTCACTACCCGACTTCCACCTGCTGGCATTGACGCCTTCCAGTGGCCAATATGTGGCCGGATTTGGCAAAGCGTTTATTCTTAAACTTGATAATGGTGTACTTCTGCCGCTAACCCCCTAATCTAATTGCTTTAACCGCCCTCGACTATAACGGGAGTAAGCCTGTTTCCCATGTCAGCATCGCTTAAATTAGCCTATATCAACAGCCTATTTGCCCTGGCCTATTTTGGCGGCGGTTATTTGGGCCATATGTTAAGCACTGCCCCCAGCCTTCTCAGCCCGATTTGGCCGTCAGCCGGTATCGCATTGGCCGGCATACTCAGTTACGGGCGCAAAATATTGCCCGGTTTACTCGCAGGCATCCTCGCGGCCCAAATTTATGCGTTTTTAGACCTCATCGATGTCTCTGGCGAACTGACCGTGGTTTGGATAGCCACAGCCGCCAGCATTGCGGCCTGCCTGGGACCCTGGATTGGTGCCGGCCTGATTAACCGTAGCATCGGCAGACACAATCCTTTGTTGGAAGATCAGCATATACTCTGGTTTTTCTCACTTACACTGGTGAGCTGTCTAATCTCTGCAAGCATAGGCACGAGTTTTTTATATATTTTTGGCGTTATTAGCATTGCGGAAATAGCCTTGAACTGGTGTACCTGGTGGATAGGCGATGCGATTGGTTCGGTGATTTTTGCACCGCTAGTGTTGTTATTTGTCGGCACACCCCGGCATATTTGGCGGCAACGTCGAAAATTCGTGGCTTATCCCTTATTAATCTCGCTGCTACTGGTCGTTATCGCCTTTGTCTATAGCCGCCGTCTGGAAAACCAGCGCATCGTCGATTTATTTGAAAACCAGGTAAACCTGACCCATACCAGTCTGCAGGCACACTTTGATGATGATCTGCTGAATAACCGCCTCCTGAAAGCGCTATTCGATGGCGCCGAAGCCGTTAATGCCTACCAATTTAGACTATTCGCCGAAACCATTTTCAGCAAACATCCAGAATTGGAAACCCTGGAATGGATACCCCAAATCAATAACGATGACCGGCAGCAATTTGAGCAACAAACCGGAATCCCCATCCGCGAGCGCGACCAGCATCAAGATTGGGTTGCTGCGAGTACGCGCCGACTATATCTACCCATCACCTATTGGTATGGTAACGAGCAGAACATTGGGTTTGATGTGGCCAGCAATCCGCAGCTATTGGCCGCGATCAATAAAGCCGCAGCATCCGGCAACAGCGTGTTGGCGTGGGATATTATCGACAATGACAAGCAACCCGGCTTTGCCTTGTATTCACCGGTCTATGCTAAAGACAAACCCGTCAACAGCAGCGCCGAACGCCAGCAATATTTCCTGGGTGTAGTTGCCAACGTATTTAAATTAAGCAAAGAAGTAACAGAAATTTTCCACCAGTTGCCAAATACGCAATTAACCTTAAGCCTTTACGATCACGAGCAATTACTTTATAGCAATGCGCGCACCCAAGACTTAGTAAGCAGCCCGCTCAGAAAAATGCACACGCTAAACATGGCGGATATAACCTGGACCGTGATCTATCAGCCCTCGCAGGCCTTTTATGCACAGCAACATAGCTGGACAGTCTGGTGGTTGCTGTCCGGGAGTTTTTTGCTTTGTTGCCTGACCAGTTTTGGCTTGATGCTGATGAGCGGCCGCACCGCCAGAATCGAAGATTTGGTAGCCTTGAAAACCCGTGATTTACTGCGCAGCAATCAAGCGCTTAACACCGAAATTGACCGCCGCAAGCGCCATGAAAACGAGTTACGTACGCCGCAACCACCTTTCAATCTCACGAGGCGATCATCGTCACAGACGCCGACGGTTTAATCTTGCGCGTCAACAACGCTTTCAGCAAAATCACGGGCTATAGCACAGACGATGTCATCGGCCGACACCCGGACTTTTTATCCGCAGCTTATCAAGAATCAGGATTTATCCAAAATCTGATCCAGGTCTTGACCACAAATAACCAATGGCAAGGCGAAATTTGGAACCGCCGCAAGAATGGCGATGTGTTTCCAGAGTGGCTGACGGTAACGGGCGTGAGAGACGAGCATGGTAACCTGCTTAATTATGTCGGGATTTTTTCCGACATCAGCGAACAAAAAGCCGCCGAACGGGAAATCCACGAACTGGCATTTTACGATCCGCTCACCGGTCTGCCCAACCGACGCTTGCTACTGGACCGCCTGAAACAGGAAATTGCCGCCGCCAAACGTCAGCACTATTACGGTGCCTTGTTTTTTCTGGATCTGGATCATTTTAAAAACCTGAATGACTCGCGCGGCCACCAAGTCGGCGACGAGTTACTGATTCAAGTCGCGCAACGCCTCAAATCGATTGTCCGCGACGAAGACACGGCCAGCAGATTGGGCGGCGACGAGTTTATTGTCATGGTGCCAGGGCGTTATCCGCAACTGGCTCAAGCCACCCGCGCCGCAGTGATGCTGGCAGAAAAAATTCTAAATACCATCAACCAGCCTTTTATCGTCCAGGGCAGCGAGCATCATTTTTCTACCAGCATTGGCGTGACCCTGTTCCCGGAGATAGCCGATCAGCCCGAAGCCGTGATCCAGCAAGCCGACACAGCCATGTATCGCGCCAAAGAAAGCGGTCGCAACGGCATCAGCTTTTATCGCCCATCGATGCAGGAAGCGGCAGATAAGCGCCTGACGCTGGAAAAAGAAATCCGACAAGCGCTTAAAGATGAGCAGTTTGTATTGCATTACCAAGCCCAAGTCGATGATAGCGGCCAAGTGGTCAGCGCCGAAGCGCTTATTCGCTGGCAACATCCGGTCAGGGGTCTGGTATCACCAATGGAATTTATTCCGGTGGCAGAAGATACGCAATTAATTGTGCCTATAGGCGATTGGGTAATCCGCGAAGCCTGCCGACAAATCAAAGTCTGGGACGCGCAGAACAAGCCCATTCCGCATGTGGCTGTTAACGTTAGCTCAAGGCAATTTCGCCAAGCCGACTTTGTGGAGCGGGTTAAGCACATTTTGCTGGAGGCCGATGTGTCTGCCGACAGACTGGTGATCGAATTAACCGAAGGCTGCGTCATCAGCGATATAGAAGATACGGTAAGAAAAATGCGCGACTTGCAAGACTTGGGCGTAAACACTTCCATTGATGATTTCGGCATCGGTTACTCGTCGCTGTCTTATCTAAAAATGCTGCCGATCAGCCAACTCAAAATCGACCAGAGCTTTGTCAGAGACATTGCCAGCGATCCCAACGACGCGGTTATCGTCGAAACCATTATTAACATGGCCAAAAACCTGGGGCTGCACGTGATTGCCGAAGGCGTTGAAACCCAGGAGCAAATGAATTTTTTACGCGATAAAGGCTGTCTGAATTATCAGGGCTATTTCACTGGCCGACCACTGTGTCCGGCCACCTTTGAATCAAACCACGGCTAATCATTAAATTAGCGCTCTCCAGTGGCTGTAGTGCTATCACGAGTAATCAAACGCTAAAGCGTTCGGCACTACTTTTGAGTTGGGTTGAAAGTTGTTCCAAATGCCGTGAAGCTTGCGTCATGTTGCCGACTACCACTAAGTATTCGCCTGTAATGCGCGACATTTCTTCCATGTCGCCCGTGATCCGCTTCGACACGGCTAATTGCTCCTGGGTTGCTGCGGCGATGCCGCGAATTTGATTCACTGTTGGGTTAATGCTGTCGTTAATTCGAGTGATGGCGGCTCCGGCTTGCCTGGCTTGCGCTAAGCCTCTGTCAACCAACGTATTAACTGCCTCGGTACTGCCGACTGCTTGAGCGGTTTCTTCCTGCATCAAACCAATCATGTCGCTCACTTGGGTGGTAGCACCGGCCGTCCTTTCAGCCAATTTGCGAACCTCTTCGGCAACAACTGCAAAGCCGCGACCCTGTTCACCAGCCCGCGCGGCTTCAATGGCGGCGTTAAGTGCCAGCAAATTAGTTTGGTCGGCGATGCCGCGAATCATTTGAACAATGACAGAGATTTCGTTAGAGCGTTCGCCTAATCTTTTGATTAATGCTCCAGAGTCACAAACGGATTCAGCGATACTGTTCATGCCCACTGCCGCATGTTGCACGGTGTTTCCACCCTCTGTCGCAGCAGCCATGACCTCATCGGACGCGGCCGCAAGATTTTGGGTACTGCTGGCGACCTGCGCAATACTGCGTGTCATCGTTTCGATGGATTTAGTGGATGATGCCGTTTTGCTTTTCTGCTGCTCGGCATCCAGGGTCATTTGCTCGGCGTTCTTGTGTAATTCGCCGGCGGCATTAAAAACTTGTTCCGCTGAATTGAAAATCTCACACATCACGACATGCAATGTGGACAATAGCGAATTGAAATTGCGGGCGATTAAACCGATTTCATCGCTGCGGTTTTCAGGTAGTCGCGCGTTGAGGTCAAGTGATTGGGTGATTGTCGCCATTTGCAGACTCATGCTAACCACCGGATTGGCGATGTGCTTTCCCAGTTGCAGAGACAACACCACACCAAACACCACCACAATCAGCGTGGTTGAAATGACGTCTCTTGCGACATGCCACTCAATTCCGGTAAGTTCCGCAGCGGAAAATATTGCAACTATTTGGCCGCCATTCTGCACATCCTTAAGCGGAACTCGCACAACATACAGCAGGTAATCCGGCAGCAAACCTTCTCCTCGCGCTGCCGCTTGCATTTTTTCAGTATCCTGGCCTGGGGCGATAAACTCGTGTTCGATTTTTTGCGGGGGTAGCGCCTCTGAAAAGTCGGTCTTTTCAGTGCCTAGAGAGTTTCCCTCCAACTTTAAGTACAACACGTGCGTAGAGGCATAAAGCGACTTTGCATCATTATTTTTTAAAATCATGATGTTACCGCCATTGATGCCATTAACAGCAAGGCTGATCAACGGCTGCACTGTCGCTTCGGAAACAGCGCGTATTCTATCGTGCGCCATTTCCGTCTGATTTCGGTACTGCATGATTCCGGCAATCAATTGCGAAACAATAAGCACGGACAGAATGCCTATGGATAATGTTGTTTTGATGCTCTTAGGTGCATCATCTGAGGCTACTGATCGCATACGTCTATATACCGGGGTTGACAGTCACATTAGCTGGAAAAGGTCTTAGGAGAGCCTCTAATACTTTCCTCCCAGGGAGATGGGGGGGGTTAGAGGCTCCCTTCAGTCATCGCCGGCCCTACGCAATTTTTTATACCTTGTGTTATTTTTTTGAGCCACACTGCCCGGACTTGCAGAATGCCTGATAGCCGGTATGGCAGGAGTTACATGTTTCGGCGGCTAGCGAGCCGGATGCAGCCGTAATATCTTTGCCATCCTCCGTAAAGACGCCGTAACTGGGCGCACCAGTTTTGTGACTTGTAACAAACAACACTTTCATATCCTTGAGATGCAAAATCAAATTGGCACCATCCGCAAACTTGCCATCACGCTTCTCAAAACTCTGCAGCGCGCTAGGTTTGACAAGTACCGCCACACTACCCGGGCCGCCAGGTTTAACTGCGCAATAGGTTTCGACAGTCTTTTGATAAATTGTGGGCAGTTTGGAAACATCAGCGGCGCAGTCGGGCAGTGCTCCGATGCCCGTTAAAGTAGTATTCACGGATGTCCAACTCTTCCAATCCGCGGGAAAGACCACATCGGAAGCCGCTAAGGCATTAGTGAAATTGATGTTAGTGATAATAAATAAAATTAGCAGGATAAAGCGCTTCATATATTTCTCCAGATAAATTTAGCTATTTGAAAATCTAGCAACCAGGGTATGGATTAGCGGAATTATTATAGTGTAACTTCCTTAGAACAAAAGCTAGGAACCAGGGTCAAAATACAGGACTAATACGGCGATAACTCTGACCACAGCCAAGCAATCGTTCTAGTAAAATTGGACACTACAGGGTGATACACGTCAACCTCTCCAGTATGTGATTTTTGATCTTATTGACAGTTTTTTTATTCCGCCTGGTTTTAAGGTCAGTAACAAGATTTTATTTGCTTCTGGCTAAACGACGACATCGTTTTAGGCCTGTCAAATTACTATATGCGACCGGGGTTAAAATCCACCCCACAAACATTCTCGTTATCCGCAGCGCTGCGTTAAAATTACCGCCTAAACCATCCGACCAGGGACATTAACGATGAATATTAAAATTTGCCTGTTCAGCATTGCTCTGCTGATACCTCAGCTTGGTCAAGCCGACGAAAAGCCGATGATAAAACTGGGCGCCATGGCTGCCGGCACCTTAAATTGGGAATTGGCAGCGATGCAAAACCAGGGGCTGCTGGACAAAGCCGAATTCAGCGTCGAAAACATTGCCCTGGCCAATCAGCAAGCCGGCAAAGTGGCCTTGCAATCGGGCGCGGTGGACATGATCGTCTCCGACTGGATCTGGACTTCCAGCATGCGCGCCGCCGGCACTCCTTTAAGTTTTTACCCGTTTTCCGATACCTCAGGCGCTTTAATCGTCCCCGCCGACAGTCCGATCAAATCACTGGCTGACCTTAAAGGCAAAAAACTCGGCGTGGCTGGCGGCGAATTGGACAAAAATTGGCTGCTGTTACAAGCCTTGGGCCAACAGCAACAACTGGATCTGAACGCCAGCGTGGAAAAAATTTACGGCGCACCGCCCTTACTCAGTCAACAGTTGCTGGATAAGCGCTTGGAAGCGCTGCTGACCTTCTGGCAATTTGCCGCGCATCTGGAAGCCCAAGGTTATCGGGTGTTATTGACCGGCGAAGACATCATCCGCCAACTCGGCATTACAGAAACCGTGCCCAGCATTGGCTATGTGTTTAAGCAAGACTGGGCCGATCAACACAAAACTGCGCTCAAGCAATTTCTGGCGCCGAGCAAGCAAGCGCGCAATACCTTATGCAGTTCCGATGCTGAATGGCAAAAAATCCTGCCGCTGACAGACGCCAGCAACCCCAGCGAACAACAAAAACTCAGAGAGCGTTATTGCCAGGGCCGCATCGAGCAATGGGGTACCAGCCAGCAAACCGCCGCGGCAAAAATTTATAGTCTGCTGCATCAACTCAGTAACAACAAGTTGACCGGCAACTCGGCGCAACTGCAAGCAGGGACGTTCTGGTCGGCAGATTGATGTTGTCGGGCAATTTAAGACTTAAGCACACAGCGATAACACTGCTATCGCTAGTGTTGCTGTTGGGTATTTGGCAGCTCGCCGCCAGTCTGGCACACAGTCCCAGCTTGCCGCCGCCTTTGCGCGTGGCAGCGGTGTTTTGGCAAGCCATACAGTCCGGCGAACTGCCCTACCATTTGGGCGTGACTTTGTTGCGTCTGGTCGTCAGCTTTTCCATTTCCATGCTGCTTGGCTGCGCAATTGGGGTGCTGCTGGGTAAAAATAAAACCCTGGATGCGTTTTTTGACAACTGGCTGGTGATTTTTTTAAATATTCCCGCGCTGGTTACCATCATCCTGTGCTATGTCTGGTTTGGGCTTTTGGAGTCAGCGGCTATTTTAGCGGTGGTGGTTAATAAATTGCCCAACGTGATTGTCACCATCCGCGAAGGCACCCGGGCGCTGGATAAGGATTTGCTGGAAATGGCGCAAAGCTATGGTTTTAGCCGAAAAAAAACCTTGGTACATGTCATCTGGCCGCAACTGCATCCGTTTGTGATGGCCGCCACCCGTTCCGGTTTGGCGCTGATCTGGAAAATTATTTTAGTGGTGGAATTACTGGGTCGCAGCAACGGCATGGGTTATCAACTGCATTTATTCTTTCAGTTATTCGATGTTGCCAGCCTGCTGGCTTACACCTTTGCCTTTGTCGCGGTGATTCAATTAATCGAATGGCTATTGCTGCGCCCGCTGGATCGAAAAGCCCTCAGGTGGCGGCGATGAACGATATAAACATCAGCATTCTGGATAAAACCTATCGCGCCGGACACGTCGATGATAGACAACATCAAGCCATTGCCGATTTGGAACTCAGCGTCGGTCGTAACGAATTTGTCTGCCTGCTCGGCCCGTCCGGCTGCGGCAAAACCACCTTACTGAATATGATCGCCGGCTTGGACAGCCATTATCAGGGCCAAATCAAAATTGGCAGTCAAGCGGCCGCAGCCAAGATTGGTTATGTATTACAAAATCCCAGATTGTTGCCCTGGCGTACCGTTCGGCAAAATATTGAGCTGGTTTTTCAGCAAGCCCCACCTGCCGAGTTGATCGATTCTTTATTAACAGCCATGCAACTTGATGATGTACAACAGGTTTATCCTGAACGACTATCCGTAGGCATGCAACGCCGGGTAGCCATCATCCGGGCTTTTGCCATCAATCCAGACATATTATTAATGGATGAGCCCTTCGTTTCGCTGGATGCACCCAGCGCCCGTCAGATTAGAAATCTGTTGTATTGCTTATGGCAACAGCGACCGCATACCGTATTATTCGTCAGCCACGACTTGCGCGAAGCTATTGCCCTGGCTGATCGTTTGATTTTTTTATCGCCGCCGCCAATGCGGATTATTAGCGACATTCCGGTGACTATTGACCGGGGGTTGCGTAACGACAGCAGCCAAATCGAAGCCTTCCGCGAAACTTTGCTCAATCAGCATCCGGCGATTAACGGGCTTTTATAACCGTGCGAATCGTCATTAAAACCAGTGAAGTCGAGGAAATCATCAAAAAATCCCGCTTCATCGGCCTTATCAACCCCTGCCAGACCGAACGAGACGCCTTGCTATTCCTAAAGCAACTGCATGAACGCTATGCCGATGCCAGCCACATTGTTTACGCATATCGGATTCAATCGCCGGACGGGCTGATTTGTCGCTTTCACGACGCCGGCGAACCCAGCGGCACAGCCGGTAAACCGGTTTTTCAACACCTGGAGGGTAAGCAGTTGATTAATTTGGTGGTGGTAGTGATCCGCTATTTTGGCGGCGTTAAGCTGGGCGCGGGCGGCTTGACGCGGGCTTACGGCAATGTGGCCAAGCAAGTGATAGAAGCCGCCGAGATTATCGACTACATCGAATATGTCGAACAGACATTATCCCTGGAATACAGCCAGTTGCAGGCCTTGGAATATCAACTTAAAAAACTGGACGGCAGCATTGTGGCTCAGGATTTTTCCGAAACCGTAAAACTACACATCAAACTGCCTAGGCAGCATCTGTCGGCTTTAAACGCATTTCTGGATTAAAAAAAGGCTTATAACAGCCCTAAATGACACCTTTATGTCAATATTGTTTCCATATAAGAAACAAATCATCCACTAACGCCGGTATTGTAAATAAAAAAATAAAGCTTATAGTGAAGTCGTCTTCATTGAATCGACTGAACTCAGTCTAGGGGCGAAAATGAACAAATCGAACAATCTTTATAGAGACATACTCACCGGCCTGTTCTTTACAACTGGCGTGTTTGGCTTCATGTCCGGCGAATTCATCATCTCCACCATGCTGTTCGGCGCTGCGACTATTGCCAGCAATATCGATTTTAGCGGCTCATTCCGCGCTTAAGTTTTGTTGTACCTCCCTCGTTGTTAAGCAGTTCTCTGTTTATCTCAAGCCCGCTAAGCAACATTTTGGTTAGCGGGCATTTTTTTAAAAGTCTCTGGCCTCTCGTATCGTTTCGTAAGCTTTTCTGATTTGCTGCGTCTTTTGCTTGGCTATTTCCATCATTTCCTCCGGCAAACCCTTAGCGACCAATTTGTCAGGATGATGTTGACTCATCAGGCGGCGATAGGCTTTTTTCACCTCCGCGTCATCAGCGCTTGCCGTTATACCTAACACAGCGTAAGCGTCCTCCTTGCTAGAGGCATTGGACGTAACCCTGCTATTCTGATGAAAGCGTTGCTGGGCCTGCACCTGGCCTTTGATAACCTGATATTCAAAGCGTGACACCCCCAATGCGGCACAGATTTCCAATAACAGCTTTTCTTCCTTGGCATCGTAAACCCCATCGGCAAGCGCCGCCTGAATCTGGATCTCGACAAACATCCGTACCAGGTTAGTCCGGCGATGACATTCGCTGCGAAATTGCTGCAACACAGCCAACAGCGGAAAATCGCTTTGTTTACCTTGCTGAAACAATTGAATGGCCGCGTCCCGCAGTTCCGGGCTGAGCTGCATATCGTCCATCACCCGCTTCGCCAGCCCGATTTCTTCTGGCGACACCCGACCATCTGCCTTGGCTACATGCCCCATGACAGAGAAAGTCGCGGTAAAAAACGCCATTTGCACCCGCTGCTGATCGCCCGGATTAAACTGATCACTCGCCATGGCTTCCACGCCGGTGTCAAACTGATGCCCGACCGATGCCCCAAAAATCGCGCCCAACGGCCCGCCCAGCAAAAAACCGCAAGCCCCGCCCACCAACTTACCCAACCAACTCATGCTTTAGCTATCCTAAACAGGTTTAATGATAAAATCACAGCCAATTTCCACTGACTATCGACACGTATTATGAATGCCCCCGCCGCACTTTACGAATCTTCCCTGCCGCATCTGAAATTGCTTGGACGCGGTAAAGTCCGCGATATGTACGAAATCGATGCCAACCATTTGCTGATCGTCACCACCGACCGCATGTCGGCTTTTGATGTGATCATGCCTGACCCAATTCCTGGCAAGGGTCGAGTGTTGACCAGCGTTTCCAACTTTTGGTTCGAAAAAATGCAACACGTCATTCCAAATCACCTGAGCAGCGATTTGACACTGGCGGATGTGATTCCTGATGCGAGTTTGCGAGCGCAAGTGGAAGGCCGGGCGATTATCGTCAAACGCCTGACACCGTTACCAGTGGAAGCCATCGTGCGCGGTTATTTGATCGGTTCGGGCTGGAAGGATTATCAACGTTGTGGCGCAGTCTGCGGCATCGAACTGCCTGCCGGATTGCAACAAGCCCAACAATTGCCACAGCCGATTTACACCCCGTCCAGCAAAGCGGCCATGGGCTTGCACGACGAGAACATCAGCTTTGCCGATACCGTGGCGCTGATGGGTGCCGAACTTGCCGGCAAAGTCCGCGATGTTAGCTTGCAACTGTATACCACAGCCGCCGAGTATGCCCGTGAACGCGGCATTATCATCGCCGATACTAAATTTGAGTTTGGTTTGGATGACGACGGCAATTTGTTTTTAATCGACGAAGCCTTGACGCCCGACTCGTCACGCTTTTGGCCGGTGGAGCAATACCAGGTTGGCATCAGCCCACCCAGCTTTGACAAACAATATCTGCGCGATTATCTGGAAACTCTGGACTGGAACAAGACTGCCCCAGGCCCCAAATTGCCAGCCGAAGTCAGTCAAAAATGTGCGGAAAAATATCTGGAAGCAGAGCGCAAACTGACTAGCTAAAGCCCTATCAGCCATGCCGCCCTGGATTGGCGGCATGGCTGTTACGTTAAATCGCTTTGAATTGATAGCCCTGCTTGGTTTGCCAAGACAGATAGAGGTTTGCCCCATCCTTAAGCAAAAACGCATCGTCGGCAGCCTCTGCCGTCT
>CAIOHN010000033.1 GCA_903858105.1 uncultured Pseudomonadota bacterium
AAGACTGGCATTCTCATAGATTGCAGAGTCCGGCTCAACGGGTATAATCCAGCGAGCCTGAATGAGTGTATCCACCAGCATGTTTTCACCACACAAAATGCAAAAATAGAGATTATACCTCGTTAGGCAAAAAGCTCGTCTGCGCTGCACCGCAGCTTAGGCAAATTTTAGCGTTCCACTGATAGCAGCCACTTTATGATGAGCATAGACACTGCCACTCCCGCTACGATTTTGATAGTCGACGACACACCGGAAAACATCACGGTGCTGGGCGAATTGCTAAAGCCGCTTTATGTAGTGCGCGTGGCTACTAATGGGCCAAGGGCGCTGGCTTCTGCAAATTCTCTGCCTCGACCAGATTTGATTTTGCTGGACGTAATGATGCCGGAGATGGATGGTTATGCGGTAATGACCAAACTGCGCGAAAATCCAGTCACAGCCGAAATTCCGGTGATATTCGTTACAGCCTTGGATGCCACCGACGATGAAACCCACGGACTGGAACTGGGTGCCGCTGATTACATCACAAAACCCTTACGCGCGCCTATCGTTCTGGCCAGAGTGCGTGGGCAACTGGAATTAAAACACGCCCGCGACCGCTTACGCGATCAAAACAGTTGGCTGGAAGCGGAAGTTTCGCGGCGGATGAAGCAAAATCAAATGATCCAGGATGCCAGCATGCGCGCACTGGCCAGTCTGGCAGAAACCCGCGATAACGAAACGGGCAATCATATTCTCAGAACCCAGGGATATGTCGAAGTACTCTGTCGCGAATTATCTCGTCACGGACACCCGGAACTGAGAGATGAACATAATATAGAATTAATCACCAAAGCAGCACCTTTACACGATATAGGCAAAGTAGGCATTCCCGACAATATTTTGCTGAAACCCGGCAAATTGACTGATGAAGAATGGACTGTGATGCGTACCCATTCCACCCTGGGCGCGGAAGCCATTCAGCGGGCAATTCAGGACGAGGCGGATCAATCGGTTTTTGATTTTTTGCTTGTTGCCATGAAGATTGCCCACCATCACCACGAAAAATGGGATGGCAGCGGTTATCCAAAGGGGCTAAAGGGAGAGGCCATCCCTTTACCCGCACGTTTAATGGCTTTGGCCGATGTATTCGACGCACTCATCAATCGCCGTTGCTACAAAGAAGCCATGACGATGGAAGTTGCCACCGCCATTATCCAAGAGGGCAAAGGCAAACATTTTGATCCGACAGTAGTAGACGCATTCCTTGATCGTCAGACTGACTTTATAGCCATTGCCCACAAATATGCTGACACTGATTTAGACGAAACGGAATAACAACGCACTAGCAGCTATTTCGCCAGTGCGCTCAATCTTCATCCGTGCCAAGCCCTAAGACCTTTATGCCCAAGCGCAGTGCAATGAAACTCTTAAAACTCGCCGTTGTGGCCGGTCTGCACATGCTGACAGCCAAACTATCATTGCTGTGCTTTATCCCTGAAGGTGGCTCCAGCATATTGTTCATGTCTAGCGGCGTGGCCTTGGCCGCCGTTTTGATGGGTGGGAATGACTACCTGTGGGCAGTTTTTTTTGGCACCCTGACTTTCAACCTTTTAGAAGGTCATGCTCTGCCCATTTCAACTCTTTTTGCTCTGGGTAGCGGCGCTGCTGCCTGGGCGGGGGCTTGGTTGACCAAACGCTTCGGTCATTTCGACACCTCGCTGACTTCATTAGCCGACTATTTATACCTGATTGGATGCGGGGCTTTTATCGGCAGTGCGATATCCGCATTGACCGGTACGCTGACCTTGCTAAGTATCGGCAGCATTCAGCCAACTGCCTACCCTATCAGCCTACTACATTGGTGGATTGGCGACAGTCTTGGGGTTATTGTGATTACCCCATTAATCCTGACTTGGCGCAGTTCCTTACCCAGCCTAAAGAACACCAAGCAAATCAGCGAAGCGCTGTTATTGCTGAGTCTTAACACCTTGGTTGGGCAAGCCGTTTTCCTGGGTGATCTGCATAATTACTACATTGCTAGTTACGCCAAAAGTCACTGGCTGTTTTTATTGATAACCTGGATTGCGGTGCGACTCGGCACTAGAGCGACCACACTGGCATTGACCATCACCGCTATTCAGGCCATGCTCGGCGGCACCCAGCAAAGCACCGGGTTTTTCGCGCAAGATCTGGGCGATCAGCATCAGCTCAACTTAGGAATCTTCACCTCAGTGCTGTCGATAGTCGGCATGGCGCTGGCCTGCTATTTTTCCGAACGGCAACGTGTACTGGAAACCCTTAGCGAAAAAGAAGAGTTATTTCGCACACTGATTAAGGCCATGCCAGACATGGTCTGGCTAAAAAACCCCGATGGTGTCTATTTACTCTGCAATCCCAGCTTCGAGCCCCTGTGCGGCACCACCGAAGAGCATGTCATCGGCAAAACCGATTCCGATTTTTTTAACCAGGATGAGGCCAACGCTTACCGCGAATACGATTTGGCAGCGACTAAAGCCGGGAAACCCAGCATTAACAAGGAATGGCTTACCCACGCCAACGGCCAGCATCGGGCGCTGTACGAAACCATCAAAACCCCGGTAAACACCGCCGACGGCAAGCTACTCGGCGTGTTGGGTGTCGCCCGGGACATCACCACCCACACCCTGATGACTGAGCAACTGGCCGATGAGCGTCGTCGACTCGCCGATATTATCGAAGCAACCCATGCTGGTACCTGGGAGTGGAATTTGCAATCCGGTCAGGCTGTTTTCAACGAACGCTGGGCAAATATTTTTGGCTATCAATTAGCCGAACTGGAGCCTTTTACCACGCAGACGTGGGAAAGATTTGTCCATCCAGACGATCTGCAGCGTGCCAACGCTCTGCTGGACAAGCACATAGCTGGCGGCAGCGACTATTATCTATGTGAGTTACGCATGCGGCACAAAAACGGCCATTGAGTTTGGATTGCCGACCATGGCAGCATCACCCAGCGCACACCCGATGGCAAAGCGTTGTTAATCAGCGGCACTCACATGGACATTACCGAACGCCACGACGCGGAGGAACGCATCCGTTTGTTGCTAGACGCCACCAGCTACGGCATTTTAGGTATGGACACAAAGGGTAAAACCACTTTTGTCAACCAGGCGGCTTGCGATTTGCTGGGGTTTTCGCTGGATGAACTGCAAAATCAATTCGTTCACCCCTTAGTTCATTATGCCTATCCCGATGGCACAGACTATCCAAACCAAAGTTGCCACATCTGCAAAAGTTGCCAAGACGGCGAGGCGCGTCGTATATCGGATGAGGTATTTTGGCGCAAAGACGGCAGTTGCTTTCCGGTTGAATACTCCACCCACCCAATTTATAAAGAACAATCGCTGATAGGCGCGGTGCTAATTTTTCAGAACATCAGCGAAAAAAAACGTACCGAAGCCGAGCTAAAAATTTATCGTCAACACCTGGAAGAATTGGTCAGCCAGCGCACCTTGGAGCTAGAAGCCACCAATCTGCGTTTAAAAACCAGCGAAGAGCGCCTGAGCTTTGCCTTGACTGCCAGCAATGATGGCACTTGGGACTGGGATATAAAATCCAACAACTGCCATTGCAATCAAGCGTATTTCACCATGTTGGGCTATACCCCGGACGAATTCGGTGAGGATGCTCAAAGCTGCTTCGTCGACTTGCTGCACCCCGATGACAAGATAGCGGTGGTCATTGATATTAAACGCGGGCTAGAGCAGGAAGGTACTTACGAAATCGAATTCAGGATGCGCGCCAAAGATGGCAGTTATAAATGGATACTCAGCCGCGGCATGGTGGTGTCCAGAGACGAAAACGGCGAGCCGCTTCGCGCAGCGGGTACGCATACCGACCTGACGACACGCAAACAGATGGAAGTACAAATGCGCGTCGCCAAAGAACAGGCTGAAGCTGCCAATATTTCAAAAAGTACGTTTTTAGCCAATATGAGCCATGAAATTCGTACGCCGATGAACGCTATTTTAGGTATGGCGTATTTACTGCAAAAAGAACTGACCAGCCCAAGCCAACTATACAAACTCAATAAGATTACAGGTGCCAGTAAGCACTTACTGAACTTAATCAACGACATCCTCGATCTATCCAAAATCGAAGCCGAGCGCCTGACAATTGAAGAAATCCCCATCAATCTAAGTGCGATATTGGATCATGCCTACAGCATGATGACGGAACGCGCAGCGAGTAAAGGTCTGACTTTTGCTAAGGGTATAGACCCAGCCTTACACGATAAGCAATTTTTGGGCGACCCTTTACGGATTGGTCAGATTTTGATCAATTATTTGGGCAACGCCATGAAATTTACCGATACCGGCACAATAACGCTAAAGGCCTTGTTGCTGGCGCAAACCGACCAACAGGTCGCTATCCGCTTTGAGGTGCAAGACACTGGCATAGGCATAGACGAAGATAAGCTATCGAGGGTGTTCGATACCTTTGAACAAGCACAGAGCTCAACGACTCGGCAATATGGCGGCACTGGCTTGGGACTATCCATTTGCTACCATTTAGCCAAATTAATGGGCGGCAAGGTCGGGGTCGACAGCACACCCAAGATTGGCAGCACCTTTTGGTTTACAGTTGACCTTAAGCGAGACCCTAATCCGCAAATCACGGTCAAGCAGCCCAAGACCACCGACTTTAACCGCCAAGCCAGGGTGTTGTTAGTTGAAGACAATGAGATCAATCAGGAAGTGGCGAAAAGGCTGTTGAAAACGATTGGATTAAACGTCGAACTTGCCCAGCACGGCAGCGAAGCGCTGGATCTGGTGGCACGACAACACTACGACCTGATTTTAATGGATATGCAAATGCCGGTGATGGATGGACTGGAAGCGACCCGCAGGATTCGTGAGTTACCTGACCGGCAAGCGCTACCCATTATCGCGATGACCGCCAATGCCTTTCTGGAAGATCGCGCCAAATGCCTGGATGCCGGGATGAACGATTTTCTAACCAAACCCGTAGATCCGGACGCCTTATTTGCCATACTGGCGCGCTGGATGCCAAGTTCGGTCAGCCACGCACCGCAGTCATCCACTGTTCTCCAACCGCCAGGGCCAACGGCCAGCATCTATTTGGATACCCAGATTGGCTTACGCAACTTTGCCGGCAGTCAAGTAAACTATCGACGCATGTTATTGCGTTTTATTGATTTGCACCTAAGCGATGCGGCAAAAATTGCCGATGCCGTGGCCTTTGCAGACCGCCCAACCGCCCAACGCCAGGCACACACCCTAAAAAGCGTAGCGGCAATACTGGGCATTGAAAAGGTTCGCCAACTGGCAGAAGCGCTGGAGCTGGCAATTTCCTCGTCTGCCGCTGCCTCGACAATTTCTACCCATCTCGCTGATTTAAGTGATGCCTTGCTACGCAGCAGCGATGCCATTCAGTCCGCCGCTTGGAAACCCAAGGTCGGCAACAAAACCGTCGATGCCGCAAACCGGCAGCAACTGCAAACTCAGTTAACTGATTTCATGGACTTGCTGGCGGCGGACAATATTGACGCTACTGCCAGGTGGATCAAGATTGCGCCGATATTACGCAGCCTTATAGACGATGATGAACAGCTACTTAGGATTGATCAACAAATAGAAAATTACAATCTGCCTGAGGCTCTGGCAAGTATGCGCGAGTTGATTGCACAACACCCTCATCTGACCTAAAGGCTAGACAGCGCCAATCGGCACTGATAGCCTGCAGCTTACAGATATAAACAGCATAATAATCCCTCTGGAAATAATCGGAACCACCATGAGCTCAAGCCAAAAACTCTCCGTACAAGCCTTGCAATGGAGCGGACGCAGTTTAAAAGTACTGGATCAACGCCAATTGCCGCAAACCATAGCGTACGACGAATACCATGACGCCGCTGGCGTTGCTGAAGCCATTATCTCAATGCGGGTGCGCGGTGCGCCGGCCATTGGCATTGCGGCGGCTTACGGCGTGGTTCTGTCCGCGATTGCACATTTTCCGGCTACGGATTGGCAGACTGCGGTAGAACAGGATATTGATCAATTGGCGGCTTCTCGGCCCACTGCGGTTAATCTGTTTTGGGCGCTGGACAAGATGCGCGGCTTGCTGGCACAAAATCCCGCCGAACCGATAGCGGCGTTGACGCAGTTGGCTGTGCAAATACACGCCGAGGATTTGGCCGCTAATCACGCCATGGGCGAACGCGGCGCGGATGTCATAGGTAAAGCTAACGGCGTTTTGACCCACTGCAACGCCGGCGCGCTAGCAACTGGCGGTTACGGCACTGCGCTGGGTGTTATCCGCAGTTTGCATAAGCGTGGACATGTACAGCATGTATATGCCGACGAAACCCGGCCCTGGCTACAAGGTGCACGTCTGACGGTGTGGGAACTGGCGCAAGACGGTATTCCGGCCACGCTGATCGCCGACTCGGCCGCCGCCTGGCTGATGAAATCCGGCAAGATCGACTGGATCATCGTCGGCGCCGACCGGATTGCCGCCAACGGCGACGCGGCCAACAAAATCGGCACCTATTCGCTGGCGGTACTGGCCAAGCAACATGGGGTAAAAGTCATGGTTGCGGCACCCTCGTCCACCTTTGACTTTAGCCTGGAAAACGGTGATAGCATTGAAATTGAAGAGCGCAATCCCAAAGAACTACTGGCAGATTGTTACTTAAACGCAGGCTCGCTGGTAAGCGCCTGGAACCCGGTTTTCGACGTCACCCCAGCCGACTTGATCAGCGCCATCGTCACTGAACGCGGCGTGGTTATCGATCCCGGCAAACACGGGGTAAGGAGTTTGGCAGCATGTTAAACGTTACTCGCGGCAATAACCCTTTATTCGCGCTAAGCTGTCTGTGGCAAGGCGTAAAAATGCTTAAGCACGCCGAATTGCGCAAATACCTGTTGATCCCGTTACTTATTAACATGGTGTTGTACACCGGCGCGTTTGTGTTGGGCTATCACTCGGTATCGGCCTTGATTCATCAATTTATCCCCGGCTGGTTATCGTGGCTAAACTGGATTTTGTGGCCCTTGTTTTTTGTCAGCTTTTTAATCATTGGCTTCTTTACCTTTACCCTGTTCGCCAACCTGATAGCCGCGCCGTATTACAGCCAATTGGCGTCCAAGACCTTACAAATCATCAGCGGTAACGACATCGCCAAAGCCGACTTGCCTTGGGATAAGGTGTTTTTTGGTGAATTGCGACGCATAGGCTATCTGTTATTACGTGTCTTGCCCTTACTGTTGCTGTTCTTGATACCGGTCGTTAATCTGATTGCGCCCTTTCTCTGGGCCGCATTTGCCGCCTGGGGTATTGCGATGGAATTTATGGCTTACCCTTTAGAAGAACGCGGCCTGCCATTTGCCGAGCAAAAGCAGTTTTTACAGCAAGCCCGCATGGGCGTCTTGAGCTTTGGCGGCATTACCGGCCTGGGTTTGACCTTGCCTGTCGTTAATTTACTGATCGGTCAAGCGGCGGTGATTGGCGCGACGATTTATGTGTATCGTCTTTCAGAAAATCCAGCAAACTTTTCAACCGTTGAGGAAAATTCATGAAATACAGCCCTTGTATCGATAAATGCACGTCCGAAGGCACCCATTGCGAAGGCTGCGGCAGATCGCATCAAGAAATCACCGATACTAAAAAATTGGTTAAAGCAGTGGTCGATTTCATTCAACAGCAGGATTACGACAACCCGGAAGAATTTGTCGCCAAAATCAGCCACAGCATTCTTAAAAGGGTGCAAAAATTGGACTGAAGGCGAGATTTACAAATCAAGAACAGGTTATTTATTCGACCCTTTAACCTAACAGTAATAGCAGCCAACAGGCGTTTCTGGCGAATAATACCTGCCGGAAACGCTGGCGCTTATTCCGGCCTACAGACAACAAGCGCTGAATTTGCCATAAGCCCGCAAATCTGCGGAAATAGCGTTTTGCCGCCCCGCCGATAATAAAAACAATATGAATCAAAACAATCTAGCATCCCTACCTCGTCACAGCGTTCCCGGCTTTCCCGGCTGGTGGGCGGCGCTTGGCCCCGGCGTGGTCTGGATGGCTTTGGCGCAAGGCAGCGGCGAATTGATCTGGTGGCCGTTTATGATCGCCAAATATGGTCTGACTTTTCTATGGTTGCTAGTTCCCGCCTGCCTGTTGCAATACCCCTTAAACCTGGAAATAGGCCGCTATACACTGCTGACTGGCGAGAGCATCTTCCACGGTTTTATTCGTCTGCATCGCGGTTTTGGCATTTTTTTATGGTTGCTGATGACGGTATCGTTTTTGTGGTTCGGTGCCTTTGCCTCGGCCGGCGGCACGGCAATGGCAGAACTGACGCATTGGCCGACGGACTGGAGCCAGCGCGGCCAAAGCCTGTTCTGGGGTTATGCCTCAATTGCGGTGTTTGTGACGGCGATTCTCGCCAGCGGCGTGGTCTACACCCTGATCGAACGCTTCATGAAGCTGGTCGCGGTGGTGACGGTCGTCGGATTATTGTCGGCTTGCCTGCAAAGCGACGTGCTGTCGGCATTACCGGCGTTTAGTCGCGGCCTGCTCGGCCCGGTTGGCGAAATGCCAAGGCCTTGGGAAAGCGCTGACGCCAGCAAATTATTAACGGCCATTACCTTTGCGGGGCTGGGTGGATTCTGGATTTTGTTTTATTCCTACTGGCTACGCGA
>CAIOHN010000034.1 GCA_903858105.1 uncultured Pseudomonadota bacterium
AAAACGATCTGCTTGAAGCGGCTTGTGGATGGAATTTGATCAGTCATAATCGGTTTTTCCTGGTTATGAATTCAGTTGGCCTGCAGCCAGGGACGTAAGGCCAAGGCGATAAAATCGGCTACGCGCTGCTGCGCAGCGGATTTTTGTTGGATGAAAGCGCGGTAAGCGCGCGTCAGAAATTGTCCACGCAGTTGCCAGGCAAATCGCAGTGGATCGGTTTGGCTGTGGTTGGCGGCTGAGTAGGCCGTAAACAGTTGCTGAACGAGTTGGTCTATGGCGGCAACACGATAGGGATAGTTGTATAAATCTGCTGCGAAGTTAGCCAAATCCTGCAAGGGATCACCTAGCGCCAACTCGTCGTAATCAAACAAAGCCAAACGAGAGTCTGGCAAAACCAGCAACTGATCGATGTGAAAATCGCCGTGGATCAAGCCCAATGTTTCAAACTCCGGGCGATTTTGGCGCAATTCGGCCAGCAATGATGATAGTTCCGGCTGGATGTCGGGATAGGCGTGGCTAAGCTTATCGGCTTTCTTCTGCAATTCCTGCAATTGCTGTTGTAAGGTGATGGCGGCTAGGTGCGGCGGCGTGAGCCGGTGAAAATCGGCAAGTGCATTGGCCAGGGCCTGGACTTTCTCTGCAACACCGGCTGTAAAATCCAGCGCAGCCAGTGCTTGACCCGGCAAGCCTTCCAGCCATAAAGTGCGGTGGTCGGCGGCGTAAGCCAAGGCTTTAGGCATGACAAAGGCGGAGGTCGATTGGGATTGTCGTTGCAGCGTGCGTAGATTGTCGTAAACCATGCGGCCGCGTTCATCGGCGTAAGTTTTGCCGTAAACAACTCGCACCGGTTCAACCTCGCTGGCCGCGAATCGGTAACGCGCAGTGCAGCGAATCTCTGGCCGATAATTGACGATTTCAATCGCCAACAATTGACATTGGCCCAGCTCAGGCACCAATTCTTTGGCTTGTTGACTATCAATCAATTCCGCCAGCCAGGGCATCGCCGGATCGTTTGGAAAGCGCCAACCAACCATGCCCAGCTCGGCCAGATGAATCGCCTGCCCACAGCCTGCTTGCGCTTCAGTAAACATCTGTTGACTCCGCTCACCTAAATAAGCACGAGCGTAGAGTATGCGCTGCTCTGCGTTCGATGCCGCTGGATGCCGCCCTTGCAAGTGATAAACCAGAGATAAAAACGAGCGCTCGCGATTTTCGGCAAGACGATAAGTTTTATATCGCGGATGCTGAATTTCGCAGCCCGTCACCTGCCAGTCACCGGCCACGCATTCGGGCAAATGCTGTTGCAGCTTGGTGGCCATCAGTTCGGCATCCAGTAATGACGCGAATTGATCCAGAAAATTGCTCATGTTCTCAGCCCCGGATAGTGCTGGCCATGGTTTTCACCGCCCAAACGAATCGTCATGACTTGTGTCTGAGCGAGCAGATCGATCGCGTATAGGTATTTGTTTTTGACGTTAATCTCCGCTGCGCCGCCAAAGTCGTTGGCTAACAGACGGGTCAAAATCACTTCGTTGGTGTTGCGATGTCCGACAATAAGAATCGATCCCCTACTCTTGGCCAGGATCATCTCCAGACCGCCCAGAACCCGGGCCG
This sequence comes from uncultured Pseudomonadota bacterium, assembly GCA_903858105.1. Classification (GTDB taxonomy): domain Bacteria; phylum Pseudomonadota; class Gammaproteobacteria; order Methylococcales; family Methylomonadaceae; genus Methylomonas. The sequence goes on from CAIOHN010000034.1 coordinate 1,615, forward strand.
TAAAGGCGGAATAGGCTTCGGAGCCGGGCACGCTAAAGCTGTGTTTATCCTGTTCCCGAGCAGCCCATAACCGGCAAGCTTCGGGATCTCGTTCGTCTACGTGGCGTCCTTCCAGAATGCCTAGACCAATTTCTCGCAAACCGTCCAAGGTCTGAATCGGTAGTCCATGCATCTCGGCAGCGGGGCTGGCCGTCTGTATGGCCCGCGTCAAACTACTACTATAAATTGCAGTCAAGATTTCCTGTTTCAACACATCAGCCAGTGCCTGCGCCTGCTCCAGCCCCTTGGCGGACAACTTGGCGTCTGCCTGGCCGGAGATGCGTTGCTGGAGATTCAACTCGCTTTGGCCGTGGCGAGCCAGATAAATACGCAGAGGTCTGTCATCAAATAAGCACATCATCTGCTCCTTGCATGTGCTTGCTGAGCGCCGCGTAAATGTCGCTCAGCGCCAGATAACGTTTGATATGTCTAATGCGTTGTTCATCTATTTGTCGCAAGCTGCGGCGAATCACTTCGTGGATCAACGCGGCGGCAATCTGCCAACGTAAAACTGACAAGCACACCGTATGGCGGCTGCTTCTTTGATAACTTAGAACCAAGCGATTCACCAGCGGATGAATCGACTCGATTGAGGCCGTCTCACGAATGCCGTTCAGATAGATATTGGCGATCAGACTGGCCAAGTCCGCCAAAGGATCGCCAACACAGACGCAATCCATGTCAATCAACCCCAACCTGTTGCCGTTAAACAGAAAATTATTCAGTTTCAAATCATGGTGTAACGTTGCCGACACGGATGTGTCTTGATCCGGTTTGTGCTCTAACAAACTGTTTACAGAGCGTTCTATGCGCCCTGCCCATTCGGGGCGGGTCT